>JANMHD010000100.1:0-3509 GCA_031374985.1 Coleofasciculaceae cyanobacterium OTE_70_metabat_329
CGGGAAAGGGCTTTTTCCATTTCCTGTTCCCGGATACTTTCAACCTTATTGCGCAGGGAGCTAATGGTACTAACGGTTTCTAAAGACCTCCACCACACCTCAAAAGCATCTACTTCTTCATCCAAAATACCTTCCGCTTCCCGGGCCATTTGCCGCCGTGCTTCTTGATTTTGAGCCACCACCGCCTTCAGGTCATCCACATTAAAAGCCTTGACATGAGATAGTTCGTTCACATCCGCCGCTACATTTCGGGGTACTGCAATGTCAAACAACATTAGGTGATGATAGCGGGGCAAAACTTCAGCTAAATGGGATTTGTTCAGCAGGGGTTCCATGGCCGCAGTCCCAGTAAACACTAGGTCAGATTCAGCAATTATCTGAACCATATTTACTAAATCATGGACTTGAAACTTGCCATCAGGAAATTGTTTAGCCAACTCCCAAGCTTTTTCGGGCGATCGATTAATGATCGTAATTTCCTTCGCCCCCTTGGCCAGCAAATGCTGCACCAACAACCGAGCCATCTTCCCAGCTCCCAGAATCGAGATCCGGTAGTCTGTAAAACTTTGTACCTGCATTTGGGCCAATTCCACCGCTGCCGAGCTAATCGATACTGCCCCAGTACCAATGCTGGTTTCTGTTCGTACCCGTTTTCCTGCTGTAAGTGCTTGCTTAAAAAGTCGATTTAAAACTGTACCGATACCGTTAAACTGCTGCCCTAATTTATGAGTGTGCTTCACCTGAGCCAGAATTTGCCCTTCCCCCAACACCAAACTATCCAAACCAGCAGAAACTCGCATTAGGTGGGTGACAGCATCTTGGTGGAGGAGAATAAATAAATGGCGGCGTAGTTCCCCTAGAGGAATATGACTATACTCAGCTAAGAATTGAACCAGTTCCCGGACTCCTTGCTCGGTTTCCTTAGCTACAATATAAATTTCTAGTCGGTTACAGGTACTAAGAATGGCAGCTTCTTCAATGTGGGGTAGAGCCTTCAATTGCTGGAGAGCATACTCTAGGCGAGTTTCCTGAATACTAAGTTTTTCTCTGATTTCCACTGATGCCGTCTTATGGCTCAAACCTACGACTAAGATGTTCATTTGTTAATCGCTTAAATTGTTAATGGTTAATTAATCGGCGGCTAAATATCTAAATTTATTTTTTGATGGAAGTTTCTTATAACTAATTAAAGTAACTAATTTAAAGATATCTCGGTTTC
The DNA here is from genome assembly GCA_031374985.1 of Coleofasciculaceae cyanobacterium OTE_70_metabat_329. Classification (GTDB taxonomy): domain Bacteria; phylum Cyanobacteriota; class Cyanobacteriia; order Cyanobacteriales; family JAAUUE01; genus JAAUUE01. The sequence goes on from JANMHD010000100.1 coordinate 1,220, forward strand.
AATCGATTATTCTCGTAGGATATGTTAGACCTTAACCGTAACGTATCAGAATACGGAGAAGATGCTTTACAAGCTTAAGAATATCGAGAACAAGGGGCTTAAGCCCCTTGCCTATCTTATGAGACTATCTTAATTGTAAGTTTTTGGGCTTATCAAACAAGTGAATAGTATCTACAAACCGGACAGTTTTCGACTGGCTAGAGATAATCAGAGATTGGGTTCTGGCTCCGCCGCCAAAGAAGCGGACTCCATCCATTAAAGTACCGGGAGTGATACCACAGGCAGCAAATAAGACAGTCTGGCCAGAAGCCAATTCATCCGCATTGTATACTTGGTCTGGGTTATTGATACCCATACTTCTGAGGCGCTCTAGGTTACTTTCCTTACTTTCCCCAATTAAACCAGTTTTCACAATATCAGGATCGTAGATTAACTGACCTTGAAAGTGACCATCTACACAACGCATAGCAGCAGCGGAAATTACTCCTTCTGGTGCAGCTCCAATTCCCATCAGGGCATGGATATTAGTCCCAGAGAAGGCACAAGAGATGGCAGCAGAAACATCACCATCACTGATGAGGCGAACTCTAGCTCCGGCGGTACGAATTTCTTGGATTAAGTCCTTATGACGGGGACGATCCATGACTACGACCACGAGGTCTTCGATCGCTCTGCCCATACAATCAGACAAAATTTTCAGATTTTCTGTAGCAGATTTGTTGATGTCTACATGACCCTTAGCCACAGGGGGCGCAGCTAATTTTTTCATGTAGAAATCGGGAGCCGCAAACAAGCCACCTTTTTCAGAAATTGCCAACACAGCCATAGAACCATTCTGACCGTAGGCCACTAGGTTTGTCCCTTCACAGGGATCAACAGCAATGTCAATTTCTACTAGTTCATCGGGATTACAGTAAGCCCCAGCATTTTCTTGGGTACAAATTCCCACTTCTTCCCCGATGTACAGCATGGGGGCATCATCCCGTTCGCCTTCACCGATCACAATCCGCCCCCGCATATGAATTTTGTTCATCCGCTCGCGCATTGCTTCTACAGCTACTTGGTCAGCGATATTTTTTTCACCTTTACCCATCCATTTGGAGGAGGCGATCGCTGCCATTTCGACTACTTCAATAATTTCTAAACCTAATGTATTTTCCACGAAACCCAGTCTCCTAAATCCTTGAAATCTAGCTTTATATTCCATTAAGCAGTTTATCAGAGGCGGGTTACTGTTGGTGTGGAGTAAGAGGTGTGGTTATGTTAAGTTTTGCGTAAAACCCGGTGGAGTCTAATGGGAAGATTAAGGTTATATTTGCCCAGTATCTACAATCTTGGTTAGGTTTGCGCCCCGGAGTTGGGTCTGGGTAAGGTTGGTATTTCTTAGGTCAGCTTTGGTGAGGTTTGCCCAGCGTAAATCGGTTTGGTAGAGGTCACAGCCTTGGAGATTTGCTCCGTAGAGATAGCTGCCACTAAGGTGGGCATAGCTGAGTTGTGCCTGTTGTAAATTAGCTTGGTAGAGATGACAATTAAGCGCCTCTACATTGTTTAAGTTTGCTTGTTGGAGTTGGGCATGGTTCAGGTTTGCCCCGCCCAGATTTGCCCTAGTAAAATTTACTCGACGGAGATTGGTATAGCTCAGGTCGGCAGTTTGGAGGATAGCATCTCGAAAATCCGCCCCGACAAAGTTGGCGCTGCTTAAATCCGCCCCTGTTAAGTCTGCTTCTGGGAATTGGGAGGCGATCGCTTCTACCCCCCGCAAATCTGCCTGATATAACTGGGCTGCTGCTAGGCAAGTATTTAATAGCAATGCCTCAGTTAAATTCCCTGACCATAGTTGGGCTTTAGTTAAATCGGCATGGCTGAGGTCTGCCCCTTGGAGATTGATCTTAATTAGCTTTGCTCCCCGGAGATTTGCCCCCCGGAGATTCACCCCCTGAAGATCTGCCCCCCGGAGATTAATCTGCTCAAGATCAGCACTACTGAGATCAGGGATGATTTCTGGAAGTTGAGTACGCCAGTTCCGCCAGGTTAAAGCCCCGGATCTGAGCAGGATAAGATGTTCAGGATTTGCCATGCCCTTACCTACTCCTTTTTCGTATCCGTATGTTCTCGTCCTTGGATGCTCTCTAGGGCTGCGATCGATGCTCTATAACTTGCCATAATATCCTGCTCTTCGCCCCCCAAATACATCCTGCCAAAACTCCCAAAGGCTTGAATCCCATCGCGCTGGCGATTACTCAGGCGATGGCAGAATGTCTGGCCGGTGTTGTCTATGTGAACGCCATGG
>JANMHD010000344.1:0-3886 GCA_031374985.1 Coleofasciculaceae cyanobacterium OTE_70_metabat_329
AATCTAAAAAAACAGGTTTAAATTGTCGTTTTGATAATAGTATTTTTCGCTTTGAATAAACCAAGCTTTTTTACCCAATTTTTCCGAAAGAAACCAAGAACCCTAACACCAGTCCTGCTCCTTTTGGGAAAGATACCCGCCGGATTTTGATTCGCCGAGGGGCGGGGATTGATAACCAACTTAGTAATCCTGCGGCTAGAGCGGAAGCTCCCGGTTCTTTAGGACCCAAGGTATTTAAGCTGGATCAATTGCCCAAATCTATCAATGCCAAAGTTAATAGCAGTAGTAATGTTAAATACTCTGAAAGTTCTACCCAAGCGGTGATCAAAGCTACTTACCTCCAAGTCTTTGGCCGGGCAGTCTACGAAGGGCAGCGCCTGAAGGTGGCAGAAATTAAGCTAGAAAATGGTGAGATTACCCTGCGGGAATTTGTGCGGATGTTGGCCAAGTCTAACCTGTTCCGACAGTTGTATTGGACTTCTTTGTACGTGACTAAGGCGATCGAATACATCCACCGTCGTCTCTTGGGTCGTCCTACCTACGGTCGCCAAGAAATGAACAAGTATTTTGATATTTGTTCTAAAAAAGGTTTCTACGCCCTTGTGGATGCCATTCTGGATTCTGAAGAGTACAGTGAAGCCTTTGGAGAAGATACGGTTCCTTATGAGCGCTATCTGACTCCAGCCGGGGTGGCTATGCGATCGCTCCGGGTCGGCAGCATTCGTTCTGATGTGGGAACTGCTCCTACTAAAGAAGAAACTCCGAAGTTTGTCACCCTAGGTGAAGTCAAGGAAATGCGGACGGAGCCTGATATTCAGTTCCGCATTGCCCAAGGAGTGAATATCCAACGGCAACAAACCAAGGCATTCAAACTCACTGACCTTAAGGACAAACCAGCGGTAAATACCCTGATCCGGGCTGCCTATCGCCAAATCTTTGAGCGGGATGTGGAACCCTACATTATCAGAAATGAGTTCACTGCCCTAGAAAGCAAGCTGGGGAATGGGGAAATTAACCTCAAGGAATTTATTGAGGAACTAGGTTGCTCTGGACTTTATATCAAAGAGTTCTACACTCCCTACCCTAATACCAAGGTAATTGAACTAGGAACTAAGCACTTCCTTGGTCGAGCACCCTTAGATCAAAAGGAAATTCGCAAGTATAACTTAATTCTTGCTTCCGAAGGTTTGCGAGGCTTTATCCGGGCGATGGTGAATACCCCAGAGTATGCCCAAGCCTACGGTGAAGATACTGTTCCCTTCCGCCGCTATCCTACCCTACCAGCTGCTAACTTCCCCAACACTGAGAAGTTATATAGCCAACTCACCAAGCAAAACGATGACATTGTTGTACCTAGTTTTGTGACAGTGAAACCCCGGATGGATGCCACTAAGATGCCCCTCATGGTTCAAGCTATGGATGATCTAGCTGTGGCTGCTACCCAGATGGATCCGACCAAGCCCCTCTTTATCGAGTTGGGTCGATCATTCGCCAACGGCAAGGGACAATCGGTAGAAGTGGGTGTAGGGACATCCCGCCGTAAACCAGCCCGAATCTTCCGTATGAACCCCGGTATGGGTCAAGGGGAAACTGTACTGGTGTTGAATGCTATCTACTGCCAAGTGATGGATGTCTTCAGTGGTCAAGTACCGAGCCAGTTCCGCCGCTCTGACCTAGAAAGCAAACTCCGCAATGGGGAAACCACGGTGCGGGAATTTGTGAAGGTGCTGGCAAGTTCAGAAATCTACTGCAAGCGATTCTACACTCCTTACCCCAATACTAAGGTGATTGAATTCTTGTTCCGTCACCTCTTGGGTCGAGCACCTGCTACTCAGGCAGAAATCCGTCAATACAACAAACTATTGGCAGATAAAGGCTTGAAGGCGGCTGTAGAAGCGATCGTAGATGGGGCAGAATACGCCCGCTACTTCGGAGAAGATGTGGTTCCCTACAACCGCTATCCAAACCTGCCAGCCGGTAACTATCTCGGGAGTGTGAAAGCTCAAGCTGATCTGGTCAAACAATCTTGGTCTGATCTCTCACCTTCCCGCTAGTTAGTTAATTAGCCAAAACTAAGCCCCGGTTTCCTCTGGAGACTGGGGCTTTAATATAAGCCAACCTAATTATAGTGCTTGCCGAAGGGTCAAACTGCTTAACTGCTTAGGTCATCGCTTCGCCCACAAATCGTAGATTTCCCGCAGAATTATTCTTCTGCAACTTTAATAATTTTCCCTAATTGCTTTGCGATCGGATGCTTTAACCCCCACTCGTGCATTGCCTCTAGAACTGGGTTTAAGCTTTCTCCCAAGGGCGTAAGGGAGTATTCTACTTTGGGGGGAACTTGGGGATAGACTTGACGGTGAATAATTCCATCTTCTTCTAGTTCTCGGAGTTGTTGGGTGAGCATTTTTTGGGTAATGCCGGGGAGCGATCGATGTAATTGATTAAATCGTTGTATCCCTACCAGCAATTCTCGGAGAATCAATACCTTCCAGCGCCCACCAATGATTTTGAGGGTTGTTTCTACTGCACAGGTAAGTTTGACCTGATCTAATGTAGGGATTGAGTCAGGCGATCGAACTTCTGTAATAGTTTCTGGCATAGTTCCTTTATTAGTATCTTTTTAGTAAGTATCTTACTTTTTAGTGCATACTTGTTATTTATTCGTTAACTATTCTAGAGTAGACACAGGCAAAAAAACAAGGTAAGAAAATTTTCAACCAATCTTAAACTCTTACTAACCAACCAGATTAATTCTACTAAGGAGGAAAACTAAGATGATTACCCTAAGAAGAGCTAATGCCAGAGGACACGCCAATCACGGTTGGCTAGATTCCTACCACACCTTTTCCTTTGCTAGTTACTATGACCCCAAGCATATGAATTTTAGGAGCCTCCGGGTGATTAATGAAGACTGGATTAGTCCTAGTATGGGCTTTGGGACTCATGGCCACAAGGATATGGAAATTATTACCTACCTCCTTGAAGGAGCTTTAGAGCATAAAGATAGTATGGGCAATGGTTCGATTATTCGATCGGGGGAAGTCCAACACATGACTGCTGGTACAGGGATTCAACATAGCGAATTTAACCACTCAGCTACAGACCCAGCCCATCTCTTGCAAATCTGGATTGTTCCTGACACCCAAAATCTTACCCCAAGCTATGATCAACGAGCTTTCCATGTTGCCAAGTCCCCGGGACAATTACATCTAGTGGTGTCTAAAGATGGCAGAGATAATACTATTCGGGTTCGTCAAGATATGAATCTCTACGCTGGTGTATTACCCACAGGAACAGAGATAACCTATGAAGTTCCCAGCGATTCCTCTACCGAGGGGCTACGCCATACGTGGATCCAAGTTGCTAGAGGCGGAATTAATCTCAATGGCACTAATCTAGATACTGGTGATGCAGCGGCTATCAGTGCAGAAACAGAGTTGAAGATCACCGCTACCAGTGATGCAGAAATTCTCCTCTTTGACTTAGCTTAACGTGAGTTCGGTTTAAGCAAAAGCTCTGACTCTAAGCCTAGAGACGTTCCCTGAGCGGAGTCGAAGGGAGCATTTCCGCTACAAATGAAGATAATTGATCGAAGATTTGTAGTGGAGTTTTGGCTACTTCGACTTCGCTCAGCATAAATTCGACTACGCTCAGCCAGCGATAATTGCTATGGTTATGGTTTTCGTAAAATGGCATTAGGGGGATTTCTTATCCCGAACTCACGTTAGCTTAGAGATTTACAGCAAATTTAAGCTTAGTTAAATGCTTTATCTTTAAGTCCCCCTTTGGAAGGGGAATTCAGGGGTTTTCTTTGATCGAGCAGTTTCATTTAACCATTGCTGAAGAATAATTGCCGCTGCCTTGCGATCGACCATCCCTTTAT
>JANMHD010000355.1:0-1873 GCA_031374985.1 Coleofasciculaceae cyanobacterium OTE_70_metabat_329
TCAATATATTTGAGTAGCAATTCTCATTTTAAAAAAACTAGCTTAGGTTTTAAGTCTTGTAGGTTGGCCAGAAACAGGTTGATTTGGCAACTGTTAGCCAATAATTTAGGACTGCTATAGCTGTCAAATTATAGAGGTATAAAATGCGAGTATTGATAATGGGCGGAACCCGCTTTATTGGGGTTTATTTAACGAAAGTTCTTTTAGAACAGGGTCATCAAGTTACTTTGTTTAATCGGGGTAATAATCCTGCTCCAGAGGGAGTAAGAGTTATTAAGGGCGATCGCACCAAATCCGAAGACCTGAAAGATAAATTAGGTAAAGAAAACTTTGATGCTATCTATGACAATAATGGGCGGGAGTTAAGCGATACTCAGCCTTTGGCAGACCTGTTCCAAGGCAGGGTAGAAAAATTTATTTACATGAGTTCTGCCGGAGTTTATCTAAAAACCGATCAACCACCCCACAAAGAAGGAAATGCGGTGGATCCTAAAAGCCGCCATAAAGGTAAGCATGAAACCGAAGCCTACCTTGCTAGTTGTGCTTATTTACCTTGGACTTCCATCCGCCCTACCTATATTTATGGATCCCAGAATTATAATCCCCTAGAATCATGGTTCTTCGATCGCATCGTCCACGATCGCCCCATCCCGATCCCCGGTCATGGTCAGCATATTACCCAACTTGGTCATGTCCAAGATTTAGCGGTAGCTATGGCAAAGGTGTTGGATCACGATGCAGCAGGGCAGATTTATAATGTGTCGGGCGATCGTTATATCACCTTTGATGGTTTGGCAAGGGCTTGTGCAGTGGCTGCTGGTAAAAATCCTGATAGCCTAAAAATTGTCCATTACGACCCCAAACAGTACGACTTTGGCAAACGCAAGGCCTTCCCTCTCCGTCCCCAGCACTTTTTCTGTGATATCACCAAAGCTCAACAAGCATTAGCATGGCAGCCTCAGTATGATTTAATCAGTGGTCTCAAGGAAGCTTTCCACAACGATTACCTAAAATCAAAAACCTCAACTATTGATTTTTCTGTAGATGATGAAATTTTGCGAGATTTCTAAACTTAATATCGATCCCCCCAGCCCCCCTTAAAAAGGGGGGTAATCAACTACAGCAGATTTTATCCTAGTAGGCCAAACCTTTGGGCTTCAAGTCCCCCTTTTTTCTAGCGTAGCGGTGCGTTAGCACGGGGCTTAAAGCCCTCTGGGCATACAAGAAAAGGGGGATCGTCTTACAACCTATTTGAACAGAAATTGCTGTAAGTTCCCAACTGACAGAATTGCTGAATCTCTTGCCAAATAGGATCAATCACATCCATCAGCGTATGATCGCTATCATATTCCACTAGCTTTACCCAAGGTCTGCTGCTCTGATAGGCATAGCTAGAATCAAGGGGAATTACCTCATCTTGCCGGCCATGACAAATAAGGGTGGGAACTGGTCTAATTAGACTAGTGGTTTTGTAGGTTTGGGCATCGGTAATGAATTGATAATGTAGAGGGAGCGATCACTGCTCTCCGTAGTGGTAAATTGGCAGATAGCCCGACTTTTGCCACTGCTCTAGCTCCTCTGGTTTGAGCTTTGGTAACCAATGATCTACAAATCCAAAGGCTGGGGCAATTAAAACCAACTTCTCTACTTGAGGATACTTTTCTCCTAGCCAAGCAGCAGTTAATCCCCCTAGACTAGAACCCAAAAGAGTTACGGGACGATCGCTAAATAGCCTAGCAACTTGAGTTAGTTGCCGAGTGATTGTTAAATGGGAAAAGTCCCCTTGATTGAAATCGGGAACGGTTAGTTCTAGGTGCAATTCCCGGAAGCGATCGCCCAAATATTCTACCGAGGCAGAATTAGGACTAGAAGC
>JANMHD010000371.1:0-13527 GCA_031374985.1 Coleofasciculaceae cyanobacterium OTE_70_metabat_329
ATTCGATACTCTCGCTCGTATTTTTTATTATTAACCACAGCCTGCAAAGGATCTAAATGCTCTTCAACTGGACGATCAAATCCCAAAGTAATCAACCAATACTGCCGATCTTCTGATAACTCAGTTTCCTCTAACCTAAGTCCTTTGAAGGGATCCATTACATCTTGTAGATAATTTCTTGCTACCGCTACTGCCGATCGCACATCTGATATTTGAGTCATAATTTACCTCTGATAATAGTTATTAGCTTATTAACTTTCTTTTGAGTAATATTACTCCACAATACTAAAACGATATTACTCTGCAATGCTAAAGCGATCGCCCAAAACCAATTCAGCGATCGCTAAATCCTCTGGAGTAGTCACTTTTAAATTTGTCTCCTCACCCCGGACAATTTGCACTGCCAAACCGCATTTTTCAAACAAAGCCGCATCATCTGTCACCACCCAGCCTTCCCTTTCCCCCAACTCATGGCAACGTTTCAAGGCTGCCACCTCAAAACCTTGGGGAGTTTGGGCTGCCCAGAGATAATTACGATCGGGAGTATCTTTTACCCGGCCTTGAGCATCAACAATTTTAATCGTGTCTTTTACAGGAATTGCGGCAATTAAACCCGGACAACTAGCTAAAGCGATCGCACATCGATCCAACAATTCGGGAGTAGCCAAACATCTAGCCCCGTCATGAATTAACACTCGATCGGCATCTTCCGGGAGATGTTGCAAACCTTTGTAGACAGATTCTTGACGGGTCTTACCACCGGGGATAATTACTACGGGTTTTTGAAGAGATAAACCCCCTAAGATTTCTTGAAAGCTATCCCAATCGTAGGGTTGGCCGATGATGCCGATCCAAGTAATTTCTAGGGATTTTTCCGCAGCGAGGAGCGTCCAAGCAAGGATGGGTTTACCTTGGAGTGTGAGTAATAACTTATTGCGATCGCTGCCCATACGACTACCCAGACCAGCAGCAGGAATTAAAAGGTGCATTAGCTAAAATGGAACTCCTACAGGTATGATGACTAAAGTTATTGTGGCTACGTAAATCAAATTTATCCAGCTAGTAATTGTAAACTGGTTTCGCTCTTAATTTAGCTTATTATAGATGAATAATACAGTGATCCCCCCAAGGGGAAGTAGTTCTCTAGGAGTCTCCAAGCCTATGATGTTAGATAGTCTGCCTGATCCGATCCTGGCACACAAGAAGTTTCCAAAACGGGTACAGCGGCAGATTGATTTGATGCTTTTGGCGATCGAAGCTCTAGAACTAGGCGGGGCAGAAGTACTGCTCTTTATTGCCAAGCAACTAGAATTAGATGACCTTATTCCCAACCGGGTAGTTTTCTGGCGGATGCGTTGTACAAATCCGTGGCGGCGTTCCTATACTCGTCGTCACCTGAAATTAGAAGAAGCAAAATCTCTAGTGGTCATTACTTGTTACCGAGCAAGGCAGCTAAATGTCACCATCCGGCAACTTTTGTTGGCACAGCAGCAGTTGACAGAAAAAGAACTGCCGGAAAATAGTAGCCTTGCCCTAACTCAATATTTAGAAAGATTTCGTTCCTATTTTCGCAGTCGGATGAACTTCCGGCGAGCTGGGGTGGCGGCTTATGGCACTGATGCAGAATTAGACCAATTAGCCTTATCTCTGCTCCAGAAATTATTATTTTGTACCGGGATTTCGGGAATGCCAAGATTTTGGATTAGCTTGTTTGATGGAGAAGTAGTATGACAATTAAACGAATGTACAGTCTGCCCTACTGTACGATTACTCTGCAAGGGCTAAGTAATGATGTAGATAGCACTGGTAAATCCTTAGAAGCCTTCCCGGTGATGTCAATTCTCTTAAACGCAGAATGCTATTTTGCCCACTGTGATCAATCTATGAGTGGTGGCAAACAATTTCTGGAAAGCTTAGTCCGGTCTGTTAGTTATTACGCCCAAGAATTTCTTTCTCCTATTACCTATCCTCGGAGCCAGAAGCTAGTTAAATCTGAAGTGGAACTGTTGAAATTACCCCAGCAGGATCTCCACCGTTTGACCCTCGCAGCAGCTACAGAAGAAGACCCCACCGTGGGTAAAATGCACATTGATCTAACTACAGTCCAATTATTTGACCTGGTGGAGGCAGTGGATCAATTCTTAGTTGATAACTATACTCTCCCCGATGTGGTAGTTCCTCTTGAGCCTTTGCCCCGTCGCCTGTGGCATCCTGAAGAACCTCTAGCCAAGCGATCGATCCCTGTTTTATTAGGGATTTCTAGTTTGAGTTTAGCGGCGATCGCTTTTTTCCTGATCCCTGCCCCCCTACCCAAACCTGTTGAGACGAATAGTTCTAATTCTAATAATGCTGGTCAGACTACACCCCCATCTCCTAGCCCCATAATGACACCCGGTGCTTCCCCAACCCCGACAGCACCCACAGCAACTCCCACTCCTACAACAATTCCTACCGCCTTAAATTCCCCCATTCCCTCCCCCAAGGCAGAAGACCTAGAAAAACTCCTAACCAGTACCCCAGAAATTACTGATGCAGCACAGTTGCGTCTACTCCAGAAAAATATCTACGATAAAGTATCCCAAAGTTGGCAGAATCGGGGTGATTTCTCCGAGGATAGTACCTACCAAGTAGGAGTTTTACAAGACGGCTCTCTAGTGGCCTATAAACCAGTAGATCAAGCTTCCAGTAATGGGGTAGCGAAGACTCCCTTGCCTAGTTTGCTATCTACAGCAGGATTATCTACCCTGGCTACGGCTGGCAGTACTGTGCCGATCGCTCAATTTCGAGTAGTTTTTACCAAACGAGGAGTACTCCAAATCAGTCCTTGGCGGGGTTATAGCGAACCTTAGTACTACTCCTGAAATCACCGCCCTAGAGAAGCTCGCTCACCTCAACCAAAGACTAGTCCAATCTCTTCGGGATAGCTGAAAAACCACCCACCCCCACTTATCCAGCAAACCTAAACTATCGAGTTTCCCTAACAGATAGTAGGGGAGCAAGGCTTTCATGCGCTTTAACTTAACGTGAGTTCTGTTTAAGCAAAAGCCTTGCTCCTCAGCTTAGAGACGTTCCCTGAGCGGAGTCGAAGGGAACATTTCCGCTATAAATAAAGATAATGATCGAAGATTTATGGCAGGATTTGGCTTCGACTTCGCTCAGCCAGCGATAATGGGTATAGTTTTCGTAAAACGGCCTCAGGGATATTTTTTATCCCGAACTGATGTTAACTTAAGGCTACAACTGTTGATAAATATAGCTTTTAGCCAAGTCTCGATCCCCCTAAGTCTCCCTTTTTAAGAGAGACTTTAAGAAAATTCTTTCCCCCTTTTGTTGGCTTTGCCTTCCCGTTATGGTATGGGGGATCGAGGTCTAGGCGTTAAACAGCAGGCTGGTAATACTTTTGACGTTAAGTTGAAGCCAAGGTCGGCTTTGTGCCCTTCTATTTCTAAAACTGTCGTAAAAAGCGGAGATCACTGTTATAGAAGCGGCGGATATCATCAATTTGGTGCAAGACCATTGCAAATCTCTCTACCCCAAATCCGGCGGCAAACCCCGTATAAATTTCTGGATCGTAACCTACCGCTTTAAGAACATTGGGATCTACCATGCCACAACCTAATACCTCAAGCCATTTGCCTTGCCATTGCACATCTACTTCTGCTGAAGGTTCGGTAAAGGGAAAATAGCTAGTCCGAAACCGGATGGGTAAGTCTCCAAACATTTCCCGGAGAAATTCCTTAATTGTCCCCTTAAGATCCGTGAAGGTTAATCCTTCATCTACAGCCAATAGCTCAATCTGATGGAAGACAGCAGCATGGGTGGCATCTACTGTATCCCGACGATAGCAGCGTCCGGGAGCCACAATCCGAATGGGGGGGTCATTTTCCTCCATATAGCGAATTTGCACGGCAGAGGTGTGGGTACGCAGGAGATTACCATCGGGCAGGTAAAAGGTATCTTGCATATCCCTAGCGGGATGATCTGGGGGCGTGTTGAGTGCCTCAAAGTTGTAGTAGTCGGTTTCCATTTCTGAACCGTCGGCAACGGTATATCCTAGACCTACAAAAATATCGATCGCCCGATCGATCATGCCAGTTAGGGGATGGACTTGCCCTTGGGGACGGAAGATACCGGGCATAGTCACATCAATGGTTTCAGCGGCTAACTGTGCCTGAATTGCGGCGGTTTGTAGTTGGGTTTTCTTTTGCTCTAGTTGGGTTTGCAGAGCTTCTTTGACTTCGTTGGCTAAAGCTCCAATTCGGGGGCGATCGTCTGCTCCTAGCTGCCCCATCGCCCGTAGCACCACAGATAGTTGCCCTTTTTTACCAAGATAATTTACTCGCAACTGCTCTAGAGCCTCCAAGTCGCTGAGGAGGGCGATCGCTTCTAAGGCAGATTTTTGCAAGCTGGTTAGTTCTGTTTCAATTTGATTAAGGGAAGTGGTCATAATTGCAGATGGAATATATTTTTAGGTATTCTAAATTTAGGTATTTTAGGCATAACAGTAATCCTAGAATATAGCAGTTGACCATAACTTAGCAAAATCTACAATCAAACCAGCAATTCTTCAATTAAGCAGTGAGTTTTGTTTAGTGTTTTTTATGACAACCAAGGTGGCGGCTAGTTCTAGGGCTGCTTGCATACTCTGGGCATCGGCAATACCTTGGCCAGCAATATCAAAGGCCGTGCCGTGGTCTGGAGAGGTACGAATGAATGGTAAGCCAATAGTAGTATTGACAGCCCGATCGAATGCCATTAGTTTAACCGGAATTAACCCCTGGTCATGATAAAGAGCAAGATAGGCATCATGGGTCTGGACTGGCTTTTTACTAGAACTATTACCATAAACAGCACCATACCATGCCTGACCGGGCTTTACCCACAGGGTATCTGGGGGAATTAATCCCTCAAGGGTGGCTTGGGAATATTTTTCTTGCTGGGATTGCAGCCAAGTATTTAACCAGGCAATCTCCTCAATTCCTAACTGCCCTGCCTCGCCACTGTGGGGGTTTAGCCCGGCGATCGCAATCCGGGGTTGCCGGATGCCAAAATCTTGCTCTAGACATTTTATTAAAAGGTCTAATTTCCGGGACATTAATTCTGGAGTTAGGGTTGCCGAAACTTGAGATAGGGGAATATGGGTAGTAGCTAAGAGCGTACGGAGATGCCAGCCAGTATGGGGCGATCGAGCGACAAATAACATGCCATAGCGATCAATCCCCGCCGCCTCAGCCAAGACTTCTGTTTGGCCGGGGTAATTGTGACCAGCTAATTTCCAGGCAGATTTGGAAATAGGGGCAGTGACGATCGCTGCAAATTCTCCGGCTAGAGTACAGGCGATCGCCCTTTGGAGGTAGGCAAAACTAGCCGCACCACTAGCAGCATTACCCACCCCTTGAGTAATATTGGTTTCTAGACCTAGAGGCACATCTATAATTTCTAAATTAGCTGGGTCTGCCAAACCTTGGTGGGGCAAATCCTCATAGGTTTGTTCTAGGAGCTTTTTAGTACCGACCAAAGTTACCTGGTAATCTCTAGACACCGTTGCGACTGCCTTGAGGACTACTTCCATGCCAATACCAGCGGGGTCTCCCACAGGAATAACTATTTTGGGAATTGGGGACATAGGTTTTGTTTATTCGTCTCAGAAATCCTAGGTGTAGCCTATACCCAGTAAGGGTGCAAGGCTTTGGGCTTTTACCCCCAGAATAATCAAGAAAGACCGGAAAATTTCCTGTAAAGAAATGTTTAATTTCACTCATATTACTGGTATCTTAATAGAGATTATGAAATTTTTTTTCAATTATCATCTAAAAAATTTGGTAGTGGTCAATTTAAGCATAGCCCCCGCATGGCGGAGAATGTATTTACCAAAAAACTATTATTTTTTTAGAAGTACCAAAAATTTTATTAACTGGGAGTAAAACCACCATGAATCCAGAAATGCTCAACGCCGGAATTTTGTCCTTTTCCCTAATTTTTGTGGGTATTGGCTTAGGTTATTTTTTGTTGAAGATGCAAGGCGGTGAGGAATAGTTTAGTCCCAGCCCAGAAATAAGACCTAGCTATAGTTTTAGCCAAAAAAATTTAAGATTTTTGAATAAATAACCTATTAATGAAAATACTTGTAGTTGGTGCGACTGGCACCTTGGGCAGGCAGGTGGTACGCCGAGCGATCGATGAGGGGCATCAGGTTAGATGCCTTGTTAGGGGCGGCAATAAAGCAATGTTTCTCAAGGAATGGGGGGCTGAATTGATCAATGCGGATCTGTGCTACCCCGAAAGTCTGCCCTTAGCTTTAGAAGGAGTTGATGCAGTAATCGATGCGGCAACTTCTCGGGCTACGGATTCCGTCAGCATCAGAAAGGTTGACTGGGATGGGAAGGTAGCTTTGATCCAAGCAGTTAAAAAAGCTGGCATTGATCGCTTTATCTTCTTTTCTATTCTTGGCAATCAAGATTTCCCTGAAGTTCCCCTAATGGAGATCAAACGCTGTACGGAACTATTTTTAGCAGAATCTGGATTGAACTATACAATCCTTCAGCCTTGTGGCTTTATGCAGGGGTTGATTAGTCAGTATGCCATCCCGATTCTTGATAATCAAGGAGTTTGGATTACTGGGACTAGCTCGGCGATCGCCTATATGGATACCCAAGATATTGCTAAATTTGCCGTTAGGGCTTTGAGTATTCCGGCTACAGAGAAGAAAACTTTCCCGATCGTTGGGACAAGAGCTTGGAGTGCCGATGAAATTATCCGCCTCTGTGAACGCCTCTCAGATAAAACTGCTAAGATCGCCCGGATGCCCTTGGGAGTTTTACGGGGAATGCGAAGATTAGTAGGGTTCTTTCAATGGGGCTGGAATGTGGCCGATCGCCTAGCTTTTACGGAAGTGATTGCTAGTGGCAAAACTCTGGATGCACCGATGGCTGAGGTGTATGAAACTTTTGGGCTGAATGCTGAAGAAACTACTACCCTTGAAAATTACTTTAAGGAATACTTCAGCCGGATCATGAAAAAACTTAAGGAAATTGAGTTTGAAAAAAATAAAGCCAAAAAGAAAGCCAAGGCAAAAAAGAGTCCTATGTCCAAGTAGTTCTAAATATTAGTTAACTTTAATTCTTTAAATTATCACAGTGCCAAAAGTCGGCATCATTTACAACGATGTGAAACCTGTGGCTTGTCAAGTGGCGGTAGAACTCCAAGACAAGCTCACTAATCTGGGTTGGGAAGTAATTAGCACCACTGGAGCCGGGGGTATTTTGGGCTATTCTCATCCCGATCGCCCAGTCTGTCATAGCCCGATCGATACCCTTGCCCCGGCTGGATTTGATTCTGAAATGACCTTTGCGATCGTTCTGGGGGGAGATGGCACAGTCCTCTCTGCTTTTAGGCAAACTGCTCCCTGGGGTATTCCCCTCCTGACAGTAAATACCGGACACTTGGGCTTTTTGACAGAATCTTCTCTCAGTTATTTGCCGATCGCCCTAGAATACGTCTTGGCCGGGGCTTATGAAATTGAAGAACGGGGTATGTTAACAGTGCAAGTGTACCGGGGTGAATGGCTGATGTGGGAGGCTTTATCTTTGAATGAGATGGTATTGCATCGGGAACCCCTGACTAGTATGTGCCATTTTGAGGTGAAGGTGGGTAGTCATACCCCGGTTGATATTGCTGCTGATGGTGTGATTATTTCTACCCCCACGGGTTCCACTGCCTATGCTCTCAGTGCTGGAGGGCCAGTGATCGCCCCCAATGTCCCTGTGCTTCAGCTAGTCCCTATCTGTCCCCACTCCTTGGCCTCCAGAGCCTTAGTATTCTCAGATAGTGAGCCGGTGGCGATTTTTCCCGTAAACCCCGATCGATTAGTTTTAGTAGTAGATGGCAATGGTGGCTGCTATGTTTTGCCCGATGACACGGTATATCTAGAAAAATCTCCCTACAAAGCAAAATTTATTAGACTACGATCGCCCGAATTTTTCCGCATTCTCCGGGAAAAACTTGGCTGGGGTCTGCCCCATACTGCCAAGCCAGATTCTGGTGAACCACCGTAACTATAAAGTCGGATCCTTCTCGGAAATTAGAGGTTTGTAGGTCTGAATAAATTCATCTAGATCGGAGTAAGTTCCGGCGTAGGTAATGGTAGGTTTTTCGTAGCCCTTAAGATGCACAATATGTTGCTCAAAGCCTTGATTGGGCTTACCTAAATTGAGAATGTAGCTGTAGGTACTCTCCCCTAGGGAAATATCTAAACCTAGTTGCTTGGTGGAACTCTCTAGACGGAAAGCAGCATTGACCGTATCCCCGATCGCTGTATAGTCTGGGCGATCGCCACTGCCTGTATTCCCAACCATCGCATAGCCCGTATTCAACCCCGTCCCAATCCGCAGGGGAAAGGGTAAATCATAGCGGTTACTTAGTTTATCCGTAGCTCTATGTAAAGCACTTACGGCTTCCAGGATGTGGAGCATTTCCTCATTAGTCACTCCCTGATGCCGATGGAACCAGATAGCCATCACGGCATCGCCAATGTACTTATCTACCCAGCTACCATGTTCCTTGATGATCTTGCCTACTTCCGCAAACCAAGTGCCAATGACCGTAGAAAGAATATTTTCATCTAGCTGGCGGGTAAGGACTGTGAAATTACGAATATCCACCACCATGACCGACATTAAGCGCCGGACGTGGAGGGTGGAGGTGTCCCCTTCATCAGGGTTAGAGGCATCTAGGGCAACTCGGTGGGCGGGGGTATGAAATTCTAATTCAGTTTGGCCAAAGGTGATGCGATCGGCATTCCGTAGGGTGACAGGAATACTTACCCGGCGACCATTAATAAAAGAACCATTGCGGCTGCCCAAGTCAATTAGATAAAACTCTCCCGTTTCTGTTACTTGGAGCATGGCATGGTTGCGAGAAATCCAGCGGTCAGTGATCACAAAGTTGTTATCTTCATTGCGACCAAAAGTCCAACAATTTCCGCCGACCAAAGGCAGGTATCTTTTACCTGAGTCGGTATACAGCAATAAGTAGGGATGAACTGGAGTGGACTGCACTGCCTTAGGGGAAAGTTGTTAACTTAATTAGGTGAAATCATGCATAACTAGAGGAATTTATGCCCTATCTCGAATTGTAGCTCTAGCAGTCTCTTTGTTGCCCATTGATTTTCTATTTTTGCAATTATTTAATAACTAATTGGTAAATATTTGACAATTATAAGAGAGTTAATCTCACAATTTGATCGCCCTTAGGCCACCTTGAAGAGGTTTTCAAGCGATCGCTGCAACCAGCCAAAATAGGCCATCTACCAAAATAGTACTTAATATTGCTCCACTAAAAGCCCAGTAGGGTAAATTACTTTGTTTCAAGGGTTGGAGTCCTGTAGTTAGTAATATACAGAGTAGCATCAGGGCGGAAATCCAGCCTAGGGGGTTGTTAATTTGGGCGATCGCTTGATGGAGAATAGGAGCGGCTAGAGAAGGCTCTTGAGCCATGACAGCCCGCCAGTAGGGAATAAGACTGTTTACATAAAAATATCCATCCGTCAGGGCAGTTCCCCATAGAGAACCAAAATAAAACCAAGTCCCGATCGCTAAAAATCCTGTTTTATTACCTTGATTTTGATCAATATCTTCTGAATTACTTCTCTTAGTAAGCCATAGACACCACAGGCCGAAGGGTAGACCGATCGCTTCTACAGGTAAATGCCAGTAGGGTTCGGTACGTAGCCATCCCCAATAGATTGTCCCCGCCAACCAACTCCAGCTAAACCCCAAGAGCAAATCTCCCCAAACCTTACTCTGAGGACGTTGGTAGAGCCAGCATCCTCCAGCTACCCAAAAAATGGTTAGAACAAGACTTAGGAGAGGAAACTGCCGAACCAAGGGAGCTTGAACAAAAACTGGAACAGAAACTAAAAAAGCTGCTGCTGTGAATATTTGCCACCGGGAAGTTTTCACCGGAGTAATTATGGCAGTATCTGGATCGAGAGGATCAGGATTAAAGGATATGGGATTAGGCGCAGCGGGAAAAAAAGAATTGTTAAGCATAGACGTTTTAATATTCTTCATTTATCTTTACATATTTCTGTCTATTTTAGTCATAAATATCCCTCTAGGGGGGATACTTGACCAACAAGTTTAAGGCAAAATCTTCATAATCTATTAATGGTGCTAATGGTGCAAACTTTGCGTCTCTACTTACAGCACTTTGCAGCAGGTATATGAAGCCTATTCTACCTAGCGTCAGTTCGGGATAAGAAATTCCCCACCCTTACGGGAAGCAAGCTACATCCCCCTTTCTTGAATGCCCCTTGGGCTATACCCCTTCTCCCACAAGGGGCGGTAGGCGTAAGACTTCCCGCAGGGTAGGGGAGTAAGACAGATTTTTCTTGTTCCCTCTCCCGTTCTGGGAGAGAGCTAGGGTGAGGGTCTTGTTGGCTTAACTCGAATTCACATTATCTAGGGAACAAGGGGCTTAAGCTCCTTGTCGGTAATTCATGAACTGGAAAAGTGCTGTAGGTTTTGGCAACAGGCTCAATATCTAAAAACGTGATTAAAAATCTTACTAAATTTGAAATGGTGTGGTAGTACTGAGTAATAAATCTGAATTAATAAATCCTCTAAATAACTTTATGAAGGGCAAGTACTGGCTGGCGATCGCAACAGGAATGGGATTGGTAATGGTTGGCGGTTCCTTATCTAGGGCAGCAGGGGGAGCAACCACAACGGGAGTTAGTCAGATGAATATTTGGCAAGCGATCGTTCTTGGAGTAGTTCAGGGCTTGACAGAATTTTTGCCCATCAGTAGTACTGCTCATCTAAAGGTTATTCCTGTAGCTTTGGGATGGGGAGATCCGGGAGTGGCCTTCACTGCGGTAATTCAGCTAGGCAGTATTGCCGCAGTATTGTGGTATTTCTGGACAGATATCCAGCAAATTATTCTAGGAGCAGTAGCGGCCTTAAGCAGAGCCTATCAAAAACAAGAAGCCGCTCCGACTCCCATGAATTTTTCAGAAGTGGGGCAGGTAGCCTTTCAGGAATCCCAAGATGTCCGAATTGCGGTGGGGATATTTTTGGGAACTCTACCGATCGTATTTTTTGGCTTATTAATTAAGGTTTTAATTCCTGATTTTGATAACTCTCCCCTGCGGAGTTTGCCCTCGATCGCCATTGCCTCGATCGTGATGGCTATTTTGTTAGGATTAGCAGAAAAATTGGGTAAACGAGAATTAACCTACGAAAAGTTAGGTACAAAAACTGGCATTCTGATGGGCTTAGCTCAGGCAATGGCTCTACTCCCCGGAGTCTCTAGATCCGGCTCTACCTTAACGGCTGGATTATTTATGGGTATTGAACGGGCAGCAGCAGCCAGATTTTCCTTCCTGTTAGGGATCCCAGCAATTACTTTGGCTGGTTTAGTAGAATTAAAAGGCGTAATAACTGACCCTATCCTTAAGGCGGAAATCCTGCCCTTAGCGATCGGGACAATCTCCGCAGCGATATTTTCCTATGGGGCGATCGCTTGGCTCTTGGGCTACCTCAAAAAACAAAGCACTTGGGTCTTCATCTGGTATCGTCTCGTATTTGGAATTTTAATTCTCTGGTTTACTAGGTAATTTGGATAATCACTATATTTTTCGTAAGCTATTCGACTATTGCGATCGCTCTATTGATCGCTTAAGATCCAGCAAAAATATGTAAAAAAATATTTAGTGCTATGACAAAAACAGTACGTGGGCAGATTTTTGTAGTTGATGACAATATTGATACAGATCAAATTATTCCCGCTGAATACTTGACCCTTGTGCCTTCTAAGCCCGATGAGTATGAAAAATTGGGTAGCTATGCCATGATTGGGTTGCCCGATCGCTATGGCAAATTCATTCCAGAAGGAGAAATCAAAACCCAGTACCCCATTATTATTGCCGGGGAAAACTTTGGTTGCGGCTCCTCTAGAGAACATGCCCCGATTGCCTTAGGAGCAGCAGGGGTAGAAATTGTCGTGGCCCTTTCCTATGCCCGCATTTTCTTCCGCAACTGCTCTGCCACTGGGGAATTGTATCCTTGGGAGTCGGTCGATCGCCTTTGTGAAATTTTCCAAACTGGGCAAGAAGTGACGATCAATTTTGACAACAATCAAATTATCAATCATACCTTAGACAAAACCTACAGCCTCAAGCCCCTAGGTGAAATTAAACCCGTCATTGATGCGGGAGGGATCTTTGCTTATGCTCGACAAACTGGCATGATAAAAGCTGCTATTTAAGTATCTAATTTGAGCAACCAAGTTTACAATTTTAGAAGTGTCTGAAATTTTGAGAATACACTATCAAGCAAGGCAAATCTTATGCTACTCAAGTCCACAACCCGCCACGTCCATATTTTTACTGCCGAACTTAAAGACAACGAACTTGTTCCCAATGATCAAATCTTGACCTTAGATATTGATCCTGACAATGAATTAACTTGGCCGGAGGCTAGTTTGCAAAAGGTTTATCAAAAGTTTGATGCCTTAGTCAGCGAGTACGATGGAGAAGATTTAACTGAATATAATCTCCGCCGGATCGGTTCAGATTTGGAACATTTTATCCGTGCTCTATTGCAAAATGGGGAAGTTAGCTACAATCTCAATAGTCGAGTCCAAAACTATAGCATGGGACTACCTCAAGTTATATAGCCTAAGTTAAGGCAGGCAATGGGCTTAAGCCCATTGTTATTCCCCAGAGATTATTTCCCAACTCCCTTGATGGCTGCTATAGATCTAGAGCAAGAATATTAATCTATCTCCTCTGAGTTACTCGATAATTTCTCCTTCCCTATGCAGAGACTTATTACCGATTTTGACGGTCCAATTATGGATGTTTCAGAACGCTACTATCGAGTCTATAAATTTTGTCTCGAAAAAATGCGTTCCCCCGGACAAGAAGTTAGGGAATTACCCAAAGCAGAGTTTTGGGCCTTGAAGCGATCGCAAATCCCGGAAACTGAAATTGGCAGACTTTCTGGTTTGTCCCTATCTCAGCTTAAGGACTTTGCCCACCTCCGCCGTCAGACAGTCCACACGATGCCCTATCTCAGCCATGATTGTCTGCAACCAGAGGCAATCCCTGCCCTAGAAGCTGCACAGAATGCTGGGATAGATATTGTGGTTATGACCATGCGCCGGGTGCGAGAATTAGATGAAGCCTTCGATCGAACAGACTTACGCAGATTTTTCCCACCCCAAAGTCGCTACTGTTTGGCTAATGATTATATAAAAACTGGCGATACAAACGACAAGCCCCTTCTGATGGAGCAAGCAATCAAAGAACTCAATCCCGCCACTAGTACTTGGATGGTGGGAGATACGGAAGCGGATATTATTGCTGCCAAAACTCATGGAGTGAAGGTAATTGGGGTTTTATGCGGCATTAGGAATCACAACCAACTGGAACAGCATCAACCAGATTTAATCATGCCTAATCTCCAAGATGCAGTTAATTTCTTGCTATCCCAATCTTGATGTACAGAACTTTTCTAGTTCCTA
>JANMHD010000419.1:0-1804 GCA_031374985.1 Coleofasciculaceae cyanobacterium OTE_70_metabat_329
GTGATCCGGCTCCGTTCCCAAGGCCAAGCCGGGGGCAATTCCCTTACAGGAGGCGATCGCCAACGGGGGGTAGCAGCTACGGTAGATTGCAATAGCCGTTACATCTACCTAAATCCCTACGCCGGGGCAAAAGCAGCAGTAGCAGAGGCAGCCCGAAACCTAAGTTGTGTGGGAGCAGAACCTCTGGCAGTGACAGATAATCTTAATTTTGGCAATCCCGAAAAACCCACGGTTTACTGGCAATTGGCAGAATCCTGCCGGGGCATCTCCGAAGCTTGTCGAGAACTTGATACTCCTGTTACGGGCGGTAATGTCTCTCTCTATAACGAAACCGTAGATGATGCAGGAAATCCTCAAGCTATCTATCCTACCCCAGTCATTGGTATGGTGGGCTTAGTGGAAGATGTGACTCAAGTATGCGGTCAAGGTTGGCGGCATGTGGGGGATAAAATCTACCTATTAGGAACCCATCAAACCCTTGCCCATTCTCCCCTCGGTGCTTCCGAATACCTCGCCGTAATCCATCACCAAGTAGCAGGCAAACCCCCAGAAATTGATTGGCAACTAGAACAATTAGTCCAATCCTTGTGTCGCTATGGCATCAAACAATCTTGGATCAGCTCCGCCCATGATTGCTCAGAAGGGGGCTTGGCCGTGGCTCTGGCAGAATCTTGCATTAGTGGCAACTTAGGGGCAGAAATTCATCTAGGTTCCCGCAAATCCCTCCGGTGGGATGAATCTCTCTTTGGAGAATTGGGCAGTCAAATTTTAGTTTCTATCCCCCTAGCTCACGAAGCTGCTTGGTTAGATTATCTAGCTCAGGCAGAATATCAAGGGAATTTCTGGGAGGCGCTTGGCCAAGTCACCGCTACGGGAAAGTTAATCATCTTTGGAGATGAAGAGGTATTAATCGAAGAAGCGATCGACACCCTCACCCATACTTGGCAAAACTCCCTAGACAAGAGAATGGCTTAACATTACTGTGGTTATCTTTAACTCCTCCATTTTAGCTTTTATAAACATCTCTCCTGTACTTACATTGCAGCAATAAAATAGTTTTATCTTTATCACTGATTTCATAGCGGATACGATAATCACCAACTCTTACACGATACTCATTTTCATAGCTTTTTAGTTTTGTTACCCCATCAGGTCTTGGATTTTCAGATAGTAGTAAAATTTTGAGATTAATTTTCTCTTTTATCTCATTAGGAAGATTACTTAAGTCTTTTTGAATAGATTTGGTGGTGATAATAATGTAAGTCATGATAGCTTTTTGACAAGATATTGATCGAAGGTGACATACTCACCTCGAATATATTCTTCTCGGACTTGTTGAATTTCTGCGATCGTATCATCATCTTCTATCCAATTTTCCTCTTCTGCTTGAAAGATTGCCTGCTCCAGAATTTGCCAAAGTTGGTGTTTCTCTTCTAGGCTGAGGGCATTGAGGGATTCAATAGCGGAGTGTAATGCTTGGCTCATAATCTACACCTTTTGATAATATAAATAACTACGGAAAATATCGATAGATTTCTTTACGATGTAATACACGCTCAAAAATAACTGTATCTATATCAAAAATTAATCCTATTCGATAATAACAAATTCTAATCCGATAGGCATTATCTTCACTTTTTAATTTTTTAAGATTGGAGATGTCATCAAGAGTTTGATATTTGGGAATATCTTTAAAAACAAGTTTATTAATCCCAAATTATAATAAAGTCATCACAGATTTTAAATCAAGGTTTTGAATCTTTGGATGAAAAAATACTTCCATATATTTTAAACATGGATTCAG
>JANMHD010000522.1:0-2281 GCA_031374985.1 Coleofasciculaceae cyanobacterium OTE_70_metabat_329
TTTTGGGATCGGGGCAGATGGGGTGATTTTTGCCCTCCCCGGCACAGAAGGTTGTGATTATACTATGCGAATTTTTAACTCTGATAGCTCAGAATCAGAAATGTGCGGTAACGGCATTCGCTGCATGGCCAAATTTGTCGCAGATCTAGAAGGCAAAACTCAACCCTTTACCTATACTATCCAGACTCTTGCCGGGGTGATGAAGCCAGAACTACTGGCGGATGGTAATATTACTGTAGATATGGGTTTGCCCCATCTTCTTGCGGAAGAAATTCCGACAACTTTAGGAGATGTTGGTACTAAGGTAGTTGAAGTTCCTTTAGGGGTAGCAGGGCGATCGTGGTTAGCTACCTGTGTCAGCATGGGTAATCCTCACTGCGTTGTTTTTGTAGATGATGTCCAGAGTATTGATTTAAGGGCGATCGGCCCCCAGTTTGAAAACCATCCAGTTTTTCCTCAACGGACTAATGTGGAATTTATTGAAGTTGTTGCCCCCAACTACCTAAAAATGCGGGTATGGGAACGGGGCGTAGGAGCGACTCTGGCCTGTGGGACGGGAGCTTGTGCCACGGTGGTAGCTGGAGTATTAACTGGAAAAAGTAACCGTGCCTGTACGGTAGAACTTCCCGGTGGCTGCTTGCAAATTACTTGGTCAGAGGAAAGCGGCCACCTGCAAATGATAGGGCCTGCCCAAGCTGTATTTACTGGTAGCGTGACAATTTAGTAGGGACGTAAGGCCTTACGCTCTCACCCCTAGCGGTTAATAGCATAATTTAATTAAATTCTCACTTAGTCTTCCCGGAATTAACCTATTAAGAAATCTCAAAGTATGGCAATCTATCAGATCAAAGAAAATGGACAACTTGCGGAAATGAAAGCACAACCCTGTGATTCTGCCCATTCCCTACAGCAACTCCTAGCCCATAATTCTAGTCTTTTGGCTGGGGAGCAGATTGATCCTTTTGACCCCCGCCGTTGGTTGTCGATCGCCACTCAGTTACCCGTACCATCAGCAATCTACGATGAAGAACGAGGGGTAGTTGACCATTTATTTGTAGATCAAGATGCCATGCCAACTCTGGTACAGGTAGTCAGCAGTGACAGTAATAATTTTTGGGGATTGCCAGTAGCTAAATTATTAGATTATGCCGCCCACGGGGTAAGTTATTGGTCACTTTCCTATCTACAGGATCATTTTATTAGCTACTGGCGTGACCAAGGCAGGGAGGCAGAAAGTGTCTTACAGGATTTCTTAGAGTCGGCACTGGGAGCAGATTTAGCCTTTGATCCCGATGGTAAACTTTTTTGGCAGCAGTTACAGGAGAATCTCAGCCAAGGAAAAATCAGGTTGGTCTTGATTAGCGATCGTATTCCCCCGCCTTTACAGCAATTAGTGGAATTTCTCAATCAACAGATGGATCATGCCGAAATCTTGGCCGTAGAAATTAATCAGTATGCCAGTGATAGTGGGAAGATTATTATTCCTAAATTAATTGGCATCACCCCCAGTAGCGAGAAGAAATCTATTAGCCCCAGACCGGGCAGCCAGTGGGATGAAGTTGCTTTTTGCCAAGAACTCCGTGCTAGAGAAGCCACGGATAGTCTAGTGGTGGCCCAACGACTCATGGAATGGGCAAAAGCAAGAAAGCTGCATTTGCATTGGGGTAAGGGGCGGATAGATGGTTCTTTTTCTGTAGTCCTCAAGCAAGAGACCGCAAGTTATGCTGTGCTGACAGCAGGCATGAGTAGATTGTTTAATGATTTAAAGCTGCAATTTGGGGTTCCCCTCACTACTACTACCTTTCAGCAAGAGGAAAAGCGGAAGGAACTTCTCCATCGATTTCCCAAAATTCAAGGAATGAGAATTGTTGAAGATGCTCAATCTCTGAGTTGTTTTGTTTCTTCTCGTCATGCTGAAGCAGCCTTAGAGCAAGTATTTCAGACTATTGACTGGATTGTTTCGGAACTTCAAGCCTAATCAAGAATGGCGGGCATTATCCACTAACCAAGAGTGGGGGGCAATACTCACCCTACTAGTTTTATACCCTAGGTGATAAATCTATGGCACATTTAACCCAACGACGCACCCAAAATATTGATGGTGATTTTTATGTAGATAGTAGCTGTATTGATTGTGATACTTGTCGCTGGATGGCTCCAGAGATTTTTAATGAGCAGGATGGCCAATCTGCTGTTTATCAACAACCCACTACTTCCTTGGAACGGGCAGCCGCAATGCAGGCTCTACTGGCTTGTCCAACTGCCTCGATCGGGACTGTAG
>JANMHD010000576.1:0-6261 GCA_031374985.1 Coleofasciculaceae cyanobacterium OTE_70_metabat_329
AAATTTATATCTAATCAAGGAATTTCCGAAGAGATGAAACGTGATTTAATTTCTAGAGGTGCAATTTTTGATGATTAGGAAAGTGGTAAATCTCGAAGTCTTACTCTTTCTTCTCGCTAGACACAAATAACTTTTTATCCTAATAGAATTAGCAAAAGAGAGTTCAAGTTGAAATTACCATGAAGATATCTACGCCTTTGATCTCGCTGAAGCATCTCACGATGAAGTAATTCCCCTAGCACAGGCGATCTCGTCTATGAGTTACAGTGTAAATAGTCCACCAGTTTCTCATAAATCTAATATGTTGTTACAACGCATCACTATTGATTGGAATATCTGTCATGGCAAGCCCTGTATTCGGGGATTACGTTATCCTGTGGAGCTTATCCTAGAACTTCTCAGTTCCGGCATGACCACAGAAGAAATACTGGAAGACTACGAAGACTTAGAGCGAGACGACATTCTTGCTGCCTTAGCCTATGCAACCAAACTACTCAGGTAAAAAGTATTCATAATTAGCGTAAATGGTACTAGGAGAGAAAAATGCAGACAACTAGCCAACAATACATCGTTGATTCTCAAGGGCGGCGAGTGAGTGTAATTTTAGGAATTGAGTATTATCAACAACTTTTGGAACGCTTAGAAGAACTTGAAGATATCTACGCCTTTGATCTTGCTGAAACATCTCAAGATGAAGTAATTCCCCTAACACAGGCGATCGCAGAAATCGATCGATCTCGTCTATGAATTACAGTGTAAATATTTTACGGCGTTCCCAGAAAGAGCTTGCAGATATATCAAGAGAAGTTTATCCAAGAATATGTGAAGCCCTTCAATCTTTAGCAGACAATCCCAGACCTTCAGGATGTTTAAAACTTAAAGACCGAGAAGGTTGGCGTATTAGAGTAGGAAACTATCGTATTCTTTACCAAATTGATGATCAGCAGAAAATAGTAACCATTGTACATATCCGTCATCGCCGTGATGCCTACGATTAAATAATAGGTTTAGCAAAAAACTAACCCAAAGATTTGTGTCAACAATAACTTTAATGGGCTGTTTTTCTGGCATGAATTTCACTTCTGACTGCTTCCACTTCCTCCGTTATAGCTTCTAAAGAAAGTTCATCAGTTTTGCATGAATCTAATAGAGCTGTTAATCTATTGTTCAATACTTCCTTTTCTAATTCTTGGCTTAATTGCAATTTTTCTGAGTAGGGCAACTGTTTAACCAAAGCTAAAACCTGCTCAAAATCTAGAGAAAGTTGATAATTGATTGTAGTCATATTTCGCCATTATCTATTTTCTATCAAACTCACGTCACGTTAAAATAAGACAATCAAAAACTAAGTATTTACACAAAATAAAGTGCGCTAAATTTCTTTAACACACTATGCTAGTTATTCTAAGCGGATTTACACAAGAAAATATGTAAAAACCAAATAGTTGGCAGGGACGCAAAGCTCGGCGCCCCTGTTCATCCTGATTAACACCAGAACTGGCATTACTGGGCCATGCGAGTAGATTCACCCCAAGGATTAGGAGGCGCAACCGGAGTCCGATTTACGCGAATCTGAGGCATTTGGGTAGTGTGGGGAGTTTGGGGCATGTCGTGGATAGTCCCAGATTGGGTGCTGACTTGGACACAGCTAGGAGTAAACAGGAAGATACTCTCGCCAATGCGCTCTTGATAGCCATCGATCGCATAGGTTCCCCCAGCGACAAAATCTACAGATCTTTGAGCTTGATCGGGATCCATTAGGGTGAGATTGAGAACCACAGCTTTACGATCGCGCAATGCTCTAATTACTTCTGGCATTTCTTCAAAGGAACGAGGCTCAATTACCACCACTTCAGAAGTTCCATTAGCCAAACCCGGCATTCCAATTACATTATTCATGCTGTTTCCCCCCATCCCTACTTCTGTATTTACACCTAATCTTTCCCGACTCCGGCGACGGGGAGGGGTTGCTTCTTCTTGAACTACAGGCTGATGATGTTCCTGTTGATAAAGATTTTGATAGGAAGGAGCATTTTCTGCTTCTTCTTCGTATTCTTCATAATCTTGCGGTTCACCAAAACCAACAAAATCTTTGAGCTTAGTAAATATATTATTCACAGTAACGACTCCCTTATGCTATGGGTTTTCCTTGGGCTGACAATATATTAGCCCATGCTTTTATAATTTACCAGATATTGCAGGGTAAATTATCTTTCAATCTTATGCAATCTTATGCAAGATGTGTTGGGAAACCTTTTATTTAACCCGTTGGGAGGGAATTACCAAAAATGGTTGTACCCAGACGAATCATAGTGGCTCCCGCTGCCACCGCTAAGGGATAGTCTTGAGACATGCCCATAGAGAGGTGCTGGATCGATAAGATGCCTTGTTGGTTAATTTTAGCAGCTAATTCCTTGAGCCTTGCAAAAGTGTTGGCAATCTCTTCTTGGGTTAGACCAAGGGGCAAGATAGTCATCAAACCTTGAATTTGTAAATTGGAGCACTCCGCCAGGGTAGGTAAATCTTGCCATAGGTCTGGTTCTTCCCAACCATACTTATTAGGATCTGGAAGGAGCTTGATCTGGAGGCATATCTGGGGAGATTTATTCATTTCCCCGGCTAAGCGATCGAGTCTTTGGGCTAGGGCTAGGCTATCGCAAGAATGAATCCAAGTGAATAGTTCCAGAGCTTTTTTCGCTTTATTTGATTGCAAATGCCCAATTAGATGCCAAGTAATATCAGGAATATCCTGTAGTTTTGCCTGCTTTGCTTCCGCCTCTTGGACTAGATTTTCAGCAAAATCCCGGACTCCTGCATTGTAGGCCTCCCGTAGTTCTTCTGAACCTACCTGTTTAGTAACCGCAATCAGACGAACTGAATCCGGCAGGGTAAGACAAATTTCTTCTAGGCGTTGAGCGATCGAACTTCCTTGGCTCATAAAACTTTATCTGGGCACTACCGAACTTTTAAAGAAATGTTTGTTGATGCACTTTTTGCAGCTTGTTATGATCATCAGTCTGTCCTTGCCGTCGCTGTTGTCGCATCCGGTTTTCCACCATCAGTTTGGCATCAGCACGTCCCACAGGTTCAAAACTAAAACCACCGAGGGAAGATGTCACTACAAAAAACAATCGCTGGGCGTAGAGAGTAGTAAATAACTCTTGGTTTTCCTCCACCATACAGATGCGGAATAGCAAACCGAAGGTAGGATGATTAAGATAAGTCTCGGTATTCATCAACAGTGGGGAAAATTTTCTATTTGATTTCTATTTAGAGGCGTAAGTTGGCAATTTTGATAACTGCCTTAACGTTTAATTGTAAATGTGCAAGTATATAAATATACCAAATAATTGGAAGATTAAATTTAAATTTTGAATATTTATCTTTGATCTTAGGCTGCTAAAAATATCTTGATCTATGATTTCTCAAAAAAACTCCCCTTTTACCCGGAACAACTTCTGGCTACCCCTAGTGGATATTTTGGCACTACTTGCTTGGAGTATCTTGCTGCTGAGGTATTGGTTAACTGATAAATTGTACCTCCTAATCCATCCCAACTATTTTGGGCTGACGGTGGCAGGGGCGATCGTCCTCTTACTGATTACGGGTGGACGGGCTTGGCAATTGGGCAACCTATGGCAAAAACAAGCTCAAGGACTAAAAATTGTACCGCCCCCAGTCCAACATGTCACTTTATTTCCTCCCGGCTGGAGTAGTGGTTTATTACTAGCAACGGCTATTCTAGGTCTGCTCATCACACCCCAAGTTTTTAGTAGCCAAACAGCTATTCAACGGGGGGTTGTAGAATCTATGACTGCCACGCGATCGCGCCCCCAATCCTTTCAACATACTGCTAATTCTGAGGATCGGAATCTCATTGAATGGGTACGGACTCTGAATGTCTATCCCGAACCCGATGCCTACACTGGGCAAAAAGTAAAAGTCCAAGGCTTTGTTGTCCACGCTCCGAATCTGCCCCCAAACTATTTCATTATCACCCGGTTTGTAATTACCTGCTGTGCGGCGGATGCTTACCCTGTGGGTTTACCAGTTAAGTTGTCGGGCGATCGTACTACCTACCCCGCCGATAGCTGGCAAGAAATCAGTGGTGAAATGATCACGGAAACTTTAGATAATAAAAGGCAGTTGGTAATTGCTGCCCAAGGCATCAAAAAGATTCCCCAACCCCAAAACCCCTTCTCCTACTAAATATATGAGCCGATTTATCTCTCCTCTACAGCAGTTTTTTTTGACTTGGATTCTGATTCTAACTGCTGGCTGGTTGACCATAAGTTTATTAGATTATTTAGGGGAATTTGTCAGTATTTTCCTAACTTCTGGGTTGATTGCTTTTCTGCTCAATTTTTTGGTTAGTAAAATGCAGAGGTTCTTTCCGAGGGGCGTTGCCGCTATTCTGGTATATCTCTTAGCAGCCTTGGGATTAATTCTGATTATCTTGACCCTAGTTCCGCCGATTTTTGATCAAGCTAGACAGCTAATTAGCAACCTGCCAGAATTATTAGAAAGCGCTCAGGTGCAACTAACGGATTTTCAGGCTTGGAGTGCTGCCCGGAATTTACCCTTTGATGTAAATATCCTTGGTTCTCAGCTATTGGCAAAAATCCAAGAGAGGTCAGAAGGAATAGCTACCAAAGGTTTTGGCTTAGTTCTTGGTACGTTTAATTGGCTTTTAGATTTAATTTTAATTTTAGTGATTTCTTTTTATATGCTGATCGATGGCGATCGGGTCTGGTTGAGTATTGTAAGTATTTTTGCTCCTAAAATTCGGGATGGTTTAACGGAATCTCTTCAGCGCAATCTCCGGGGCTTTGTGGCGGGGCAGTTGTTATTAGGCTTATTTATGGCGGTGAGTTTGAGTTTGGCATTTTTTGTATTGCACGTGCCTTTTTTTCTGCTATTTGCCGTAGTTATTGGTTTGCTGGAGGTGATCCCCTTTATTGGAGCATCTTTAGGAATTGCAGTAGTGGTAACGATCGTAGCTTTTATGGATTGGTGGTTGGCACTTCAGGTCTTGGGAGTAGCGATCGCTCTTCAGCAGGTCAAAGATAATCTGATATCTCCCCGAATCATGGGTAATCTCACTGGGCTATCTCCCGTAATTATTTTTGCAGCCCTCCTATTAGGAACCAAAATTGGGGGTTTACTAGGAATAATTTTAGCCATTCCCCTCACGGGAGTAATCAAAAGTTTGGTAGAAATTATGCTGGATCCTACGTTACCACCCCAAACAGGCTCTTTCTTTCACAATCCCCTAGCTAGAGAAACTGTGATTACTAACATAACTACTAATAGTTCGAGTATCGCAAATAATTCTGAAATTATCTCAGAAGATTTAGCTCTTTCTAGCAATGATTAAATTAACAACTGATTGATGTGATCGACCTTAAACTACCTCTAGAAACAAACCAACTTATTGAGCATACTTCTCAAATTCTGGCGCAACAGATCCAATGGCTAAAAATAACTAATGAAGTAGAAACAATTACCACTAGTTATGTCTATCAATCACCAAATAATCAATCACTAAATAATTCTCCTGTTAGTTATCCAATTAATTATCCGATCGTACTTCTCCACGGTTTTGATAGTTCTGTCTTTGAGTTTCGTCGCCTCCTGCCCCTTTTGGCAGCCCAAGTTCCTACCTATGCAGTGGATTTATTAGGATTTGGTTTCACAGAACGTAAGCTACCTATTAACCCCCACCGGATTAAGAATCATCTCTTTAGTTTTTGGCAACAGCTAATTAAGCAACCCATAATCTTAGTGGGAGCTTCTATGGGGGGAGCCGCAGCGATCGACTTCACCCTCACCTATCCCGATGTTGTCCACAAATTAATTCTTTTAGATAGTGCTGGATTGACTCCCGGCTCCTCTCTAGGAAAATTTCTTTTCCCGCCTTTAGGCTACTTGGCCACTAGCTTTTTAGCTAATCCTCAAATCCGCCAAAAAATTAGTATTAATGCTTATTACGATCCTCAATTTGCTTCAGAGGATGCCAGAATTTGCGCTGCGCTTCATCTACAATGCCCTCAATGGCAGCAGAGTTTGATTAGTTTTACGCAAAGCGGCGGCTATGGAGATTTTAGTGAGCAATTGGGTAATCTAACTTTAGAGACTTTAATTTTGTGGGGGGATAGCGATCGTATCCTCGGCACAAAAGATGCAGTTAAGTTTTACCGAAACCTACCTAAGAGTCAATTAATTTGGGTAGAAAAATGCGGTCATGTTCCCCATCTAGAG
>JANMHD010000601.1:0-9157 GCA_031374985.1 Coleofasciculaceae cyanobacterium OTE_70_metabat_329
CAAGTTCAAGACGGGGCAACAGTGAGCGATCGCACTATTATCGGCACAGCATCTGGCTCTGGTTTAACCCTCCTCCAAGGAGAACGGGTGGCGTTAAATTTCCTACAACGGATGTCAGGCATTGCTACTTTGACCCAAAAATTTGTCCAAGGGGTAGCAGGAACGCCGGCGGTAATTTTAGATACTCGTAAGACTGCCCCCGGTTTGCGGTTGTTTGATAAGTGGGCTGTCCGGCTAGGAGGCGGGCAAAATCATCGCTTTGGTTTAGACGATATGGCCTTGATCAAAGATAACCATATTACGGCAGCGGGGAGCATTACGGCGGCGGTGGCCAGGATGCGATCGTACCTACAGGAAAAAGTCTATCCGACGAATCCATCTATAACTAAGATACCCATCGAGGTGGAGGTAAAAAATCTGGAAGAACTAAAAGAGGCTCTGGGTTTAGGAGTCGATCGGATCATGCTGGACAACATGAGCTTAGAATCTATGCGCCAAGCCGTTGCCATTACCCAAGGAGCTATTCCTCTAGAGGCATCGGGCAATGTGAATCTGCATACAGTAGGTGCGATCGCCCAAACCGGGGTTGATTATATTTCCACAGGATATCTCACCCATTCTGTCACCGCCCTAGATATCAGCTTTTGTTTGCAATAACTCTAGTAGGGGGGGCAAGGCTTTGCGCCCTCTTCGTTAAAAAATTAAGAGGAAAAAACCATGAGTGCCACTGCAATTTATGAATCGATGAAGATTAAACTGCATAATATTGTGCCCGAATCAGAATTGGCTTATAAGGCAGAGATTGCCGATCGCATTAATCAATTAAAAGTGCAAAGAAATGCGGTTATTTTAGGGCATAACTACATGGAACCAGCCCTATTTAATTCTGTGCCAGATTTCACCGGAGATTCCCTCGAATTAAGCAGGAAAGCTGCCGCTACTGACAAAGATATTATTGTCTTTTGTGGGGTCCGGTTCATGGCAGAAACTGCGAAAATTCTTAACCCAGAAAAAACTGTATTACTCCCGGCAAAAGTTGCTGGTTGTTCCCTTGCCGCCAGTATTACTGCCGCAGATGTACGCCAACTCAAACAACAATTTCCCGGTGTGCCCGTAGTAACTTATATTAATACCTATGCTGATGTGAAAGCCGAGTGTGATATCTGTTGTACTTCAGGAAATGCGGCCAAAGTTGTAGAATCTTTTGGCACTGATACTATCATTTTCTTGCCTGATGAATACCTCGCCCGAAATGTAGCCCAAGAGACCGGAAAACATATTATTTTTCCTAGTCATCAACCCACGGGACAATTCACCAATGATCTTGATTATCAGATGATTGGTTGGCATGGACGCTGTGAGGTGCACGATCGCTTTACCGTTAGTGATATTGAAAATATCCGCACCCACTTCCCCGATACGGTGATTTTGGCTCACCCAGAATGTAGCCCAGAGGTAGTCAACGCCTCCGATTTTGCGGGCAGCACTTCCGCCATGATTAAATTCATTGAAACTACCGATAAACCCCGGTATCTACTGCTCACAGAATGCGCTATGGGGGATAATATCGCCGCTGCTAATCCCCATAAAGAAATGCTCCGTCTCTGTAGTGTGCGCTGCCCCCACATGAACGAAATTACCCTAGAAGATACCTTGCAATCTTTGCTATTAACTCAATACGTAATTGAAATTCCCGAAGATATTAGAATCCGAGCGGCTCGATCGGTGCAGAGGATGTTGGAAATAGGGTAGGGGACTGATAACTGCTAACTGAAAATTATGGAAACTGATGTTTTGATTTTGGGTTCGGGGATTGCGGGGGGAACGGCGGCTTTGCAGTTGGCAGATGTGGGGGTGTCGGTGACGGTGGTGACTCGTGCGCCGAATCCAGAGGAATCTAATACTTGCTATGCTCAGGGCGGGATTATTTATCAAGGAGATGATGATTCTGTGACGCTGTTAGCAGAGGACTTGATCCGGGCAGGGGCGGGGCATAGTAATCGGGCAGCGGTCGATATTTTGGCAGCAGAGGGGCCTGATTTAGTCGAGCGGTTTTTGGTCAAAAGATTGGGTGTTCCCTTCGATCGCACTGACCAAGGAGAACTCCAAGTCATTCGAGAAGCTGCCCACGCCACCCCCCGCATTGTCCATGCTGCTGACACCACCGGAAAGGCCATTAGCGATGCTTTAACGATCGCCCTCCAAGCCCATCCAAATATTCAACTTTTGACGGAACACACAGCCGTAGACCTGCTCACTCCTGCCCACCATGCTAGGGATCGATCGGCCATCTATGCTCCCCTCTCCTGTGTCGGTGCTTATCTTTTTAATCAAAATACGGGCGAAGTTCTCCCCTGTATTGCCAAGAAAACCATTTTAGCAACGGGAGGTTTGGGACATATCTATCTACGGACGACTAACCCCGTAGGCGCAAGGGGGGATGGTTTGGCGATGGCGTATCGGGCGGGGGCGAGGGCAATTAATTGTGAGTTTGTCCAGTTTCATCCCACCACTTTTCATCATGAAACTGCTCCAGCTTTCCTAATTTCCGAGGCAGTGCGGGGAGCGGGAGCGAGGTTAGTTAATGGCAACGGGCAGCCTTTCATGGAAAAATACGCTCCAGAATGGGGAGATTTAGCTCCAAGGGACGTGGTAGCTAGAGGAATTCATCAGGAAATGATTGCCTTGGATGTTTCCCATGTCTATCTAGATTTAGCCTCTTCCCTGCCCGTCGCCAAAATCCGCCACGAGTTCCCGAATATTTATGCCCAATGCCTAAGCTATGGGGTAGATATTACCAAGGAGCCAGTCCCTGTAGTGCCGGGAGCGCACTATTTTTGTGGGGGGGTGTGGGTGGATGTGTGGGGCAGGACGACCCTAGAACATCTCTACGCTGCGGGGGAAGTGGCTTGTACGGGGTTGCATGGAGCCAATCGGTTAGGCAGTGCTTCTTTGCTAGAGGGCTTAGTCTGGGGCGATCGAGCGGCACGGGATATTTTAGCTCAACTAACTAATCAAAAACTCCACCCCGCCGCAGATATTCCCCCTTGGCAAAACACAGGTTCAGAATTGACAGACCCAGTATTAATCAGTCAGGATATGCGATCGATCAAGTACCTAATGTGGAATTATGTGGGCTTGGTGCGGACTAGCGATCGTCTCCGGCGAGCCATTCGAGAATTACGTCACCTCCAACTAGAAATCGAAGAGTTCTACCATACCACCCAACTAACTGATGGCTTAATTGGTCTCCGCAATGCCATCCAAGTGGCAATAATTGTCACCCAAGCAGCTTGGGCAAATAAAAGGAGCATGGGCTGCCATTATCGAGAATAATAAAAATAGAGTCACAAAGTAGTTGTAGGTTAAGGAGTCAAAGCTATGTGTGGGATTGTAGGCTATATCGGTACAAAGAGAGCAACCGAAATCTTGATGGCGGGGCTAGAAAAACTGGAATACCGGGGCTACGATTCGGCAGGTATTGCCACGATCGAGGAAGGAGCTATTCAATGTGTCCGGGCGAAGGGCAAGCTGTTTAATCTCCGAGATAAGTTGGTTTCTGTAGATAGTATTGCTCACCTAGGGATTGGTCACACCCGTTGGGCAACTCACGGCAAACCTGAAGAATACAATGCTCATCCCCACATGGACACGGCACTACGGGTGGCCGTGGTGATGAATGGGATCGTAGAAAATTATCGATCGCTCAGGGAAGAATTAAAAGCCAAGGGGCATGAATTTCGATCGGATACCGATACCGAAGTAATTCCCCATTTAATTGCTGAATATCTAGCTGGAGATTTGGTGAAAGACCTCCCAGAGAATAGTTCCAAACTTTTAGCAGCAGTCCGATTAGCTGTAGAACAACTCCAAGGAGCCTTTGCGATCGCCATCATTTCAGCAGATTATCCTGAAGAATTTATCGTAGCTCGAAAACAAGCCCCCCTCGTCTTGGGTTATGGCGATGGGGAATTTTTCTGTGCTTCCGATGTCCCGGCTTTAGTTGCCTACACTAAATTAGTCTTGCCGCTTCAAGATGGAGAAATTGCCCGCCTTTCTTCTCAAGGAATTGAAGTATATAACTTTGCGGGGGATAAATTAAAAAGAACTCCCCGCATCCTGAATTGGAATCCTGTAATGGTAGAAAAACAGGGCTTTAAGCACTATATGCTCAAGGAAATTTACGAACAACCGGGAGTTGTCCGGGCTTGTTTAGCAGCCTACCTTTCAGAAACATGGGAAGTTGGCACAACGGGTTCTCCCATTGATCTCAAATTACCCCCCTCCTTATTTACAGAGGTAGAGCAGATCCAAATCCTTGCCTGTGGTACGAGTTGGCACGCTGCTCTGGTAGGAAAACATCTCTTGGAACAGTTGGCCGACATTCCCACTACGGTACAGTATGCCTCGGAATTTCGTTATTCCCCTTCCCCCATCACTGCCCATACCCTAACTATTGGGGTGACTCAATCAGGAGAAACTGGGGATACCTTAACTGCCTTGGAACTAGAGAAAAATCGCCGGGGCCACCTAGACTCGGCTCACCAGCCCCGCCTTTTGGGAATTACCAATCGTCCCGAAAGTTCCCTAGGGCGCTTAGTCCCCAACTTAATTGAAACCCATGCCGGGATTGAGATTGGGGTAGCAGCAACTAAAACTTTTGTGACGCAACTTGTAGCTTTCTATTGTCTTGCGATCGATCTAGCTTATCAACGTCAAACCCAAACCCCAGAGCAGATAGGGGAACTAGTAGAGGGTTTACGACAACTCCCAGCCTTGATTGAAGTGATATTAGAAAGTCAAGAGCGCTACATTGAGAAGTTGAGCCATGAATTTAGCGATACCCAAGATTTTATTTTCATCGGTAGGGGGATCAATTTCCCCATTGCCCTAGAAGGTTCCCTAAAGCTAAAGGAAATTAGCTATATCCATGCGGAGGGCTATCCGGCCGGAGAAATGAAGCATGGACCGATCGCTCTTTTGGATGCCAAGGTTCCGGTAGTGGCGATCGCTGTACCGGGAAATGTGTATGAGAAAGTTTTATCTAATGCCCAAGAAGCAAAGGCTAGGGATGCCCGATTGATTGGAGTAGCGGTGATGGATGACCCAGATGCAGCAATGACTTTCGATGATGTGCTACCGATTCCGGCAATTCCCGAAATTCTCTCTCCCATCCTAACAGTGATTCCTTTGCAACTTTTGGCATACCACATTGCTGCCCGTCGGGGTTTAGACGTAGATCAACCAAGGAACCTCGCAAAATCTGTAACAGTGGAGTAGAGCTAGTATCTGCGGAGAAAAGTAATAGCGATCGCCCCTAAGATTAGGATAGGCAAAGGGCTTAAGCCCTTTGTTCTCAAGCTCTTCAACACCACAACTCCCTTGGTGATTGCCATACAACAGATTCCGATCTAGTAAGCTATGAATTTGATCTTTAAGTCCCCCTTGGCTCTAGTAGAGCTTAAATATTAGGTTCTCCTAGACCAATATATTTTTCTAGAAGCATTAATAATTCCTGCTCTTGGAAGGGCTTTGTAAGATAATCCGTGGCACCTACCATTTTGGCCCGGACTCGATCGATAAACCCATCCTGCCCAGTCAGCATCAGAATTGGGGTCTGACGAAAGTCAGTGGATTTCCGTAACATTCCGCATAGGTCATAGCCATCTAATTTAGGCATAACCAGATCACAGAGAATCAAATCTGGCTGGATTTGAAATATTTGAGCAAAACTTTCTAAGGGGTCTTGAATAATCGTGACTTGATAACCTTGAGCTTGGAGGGTATATTGAATCATTTTGCCGATCGCCCCATCATCATCAATACACACCACATGGGGGCGGAATCCTAAAGGACTATGGGGCTTTCCTCGATTTTGAGAAATATCGATCGGCACCAAACTTGGCATTTGTACCCAGCCCTGTTGAATGCAAGGATAGATGGCCTTAGCCACAGGTAGAATGTCTCGATTTAGGTAGCGGGCTAGTTGCCGAAGAGAAGTTTGTCCATCAGCCCATTTATCTAAAGTTTTAAAAGCACTCTCTGGTAGGAAGGCTTGGAGTTTTTCTCGATCGTTGATTAAAGGACACTGTTCCGGCGATTGGATATAGGGTTGGAGTTGCTTCCACTCTTGGACTTGCTTTATTACCTCCGTGACGATCGGCGCAATCTCTAGAGTGGTCAACTGGGGAGACAATCCCGCCCCTAGATCAAAAATAAAATAGCCCTGATGCAGGGTCAACAAGTCAAAGAGGGTTTCCTTCACCATACTACTGATAATGCTCCGTCCCTGGGCCGGAGTTAGGAGTCGCTTCTCTAAAAGTTCCCAGAGATAGCTATATTCAGGGGCAGTGGTGGTTACAGAAGAACTATTTTGAAAATTATCTGTGGGCAATTCTAGTTTGTAACGCTGGAGATAGTCCCGCAGCCTGCGGAGGCTACTACTAGTATCAGCAGCATAGACAATTTGTCCATCCCGGAAAAACATAAACCAAAAAGACCCCTTACGAGGCTCCTTGACTTGGGAAATTTGGTTTAGTTCTAGAGGTGAAATAGTGGTTGGGTGAGACTCGACTAATAATTCTCCAGTACGCTGCCCCAAGGCAATGAGTTGGAGAATACTACGGATATCAATTTCGTTTAGTGTTCCCTGCATTATCTAGTGTTCCCTGCCTTGGTGAAACAGCCGCCTCTGAGTAATTTCTAAAGAATCCCGGCAAGATACAGCCCTGAAGGACATCTCCATAACTCCTCTATACCCCTGAGTAGTTAATACAGCACTTTTCCTTGAGATGCAGCCAGAAAAATCCCCTGAATCCCTGCGCTAATACGCCGCTACACTTAGAGTCAAGGGGACTTGAAGACAAGTAGAAATACCTCATCAAGCCGCAAAGTGCTGTAAAATCAGTATGAAACTATAGAATCAATTATCTAGATTTTATTAGAGGGTGGTAATTTTCTCTAGCTTTAGCGATCGAATAGCATAAAATAAATATTACCTTGTCAGTAGCTCGGTCCCTGAGTTAAGATCACAGCAAAACTTGAATTCAATTTTTAATAACTATAAATTTTCTTGGGCTACACCGTCATTCCCTTGCCATTTCGATTTATTTTTTTGCCAAAATTTTTGCCAAAGATTGAGAATAGCAGTTTTTAGGTGTACCCTTAGTTAAATCATATAATTGAATTAGAATTTACGTACTCATATACGTGACATTCTCAATATTCTAACAGCGAGACACATAAAGAGGATCATTAGTGTGCTGTATTTAGCAGAAGTACAAAAACAGAAAGCTGCCTTCATGGGTAGTAGCAAAACAGACTTGAAGCTATTAGCTTGTCAGAGGGCTGACCAAAGCTGGGCTGAGATCACTGGAGAGGAGACTATTCCTGCCCCCGGAGAAAATGCTAACACCCTCAATGCTGGGGCGATCGTGATGGTCAACTTGAGTGGTAATCGCCAGATTCAAGGGGAAATTGAACCTGCTGCTCGACAGTTGGTGGGCATGTTAAAAAACTTCTCCCGACTACTAGAGAAATCTAAACAAGGAGAAGATGAAATTGAACAGTGGAAGGCATCTTTGACCTACCAGATGCAGGAGCTAAACCGCCGAGAGATGGAAATGGAAGCCCGGCTAGAGCAAATGCAACAGATGGAGGAAGAGTTTGAGCGCCTAGACCAGCAGCGGCAAGAAGTTAGTGGAACTCAAGAAAATGCAGCTCGGCTCCAAGAGGAAGTGGAGCGCAACCGTCAAGAACTAGAAAGTGCTTGGGCGCAACT
The DNA here is from genome assembly GCA_031374985.1 of Coleofasciculaceae cyanobacterium OTE_70_metabat_329. Classification (GTDB taxonomy): domain Bacteria; phylum Cyanobacteriota; class Cyanobacteriia; order Cyanobacteriales; family JAAUUE01; genus JAAUUE01. The sequence continues at coordinate 7,781 of JANMHD010000601.1, forward strand.
TAGATCTGAGCAAAACCGAATTCAAGAGCAACTATCCCAAGCCAGCCAAACGGCGGTACTAGATCAACAGCAAACCGCAGAGATTCAAGAAATTCTTAGCCAATTAGCCGGTTCTGTAGCACCAACAGATACAGTGCGAGAACAAGTTAATCAGGCTTGGGAACTGCTGAATCAGCAACAGGGGATGTTGGATCATCATTGGGCGCAGTTGGAGCAAAAACGTCAGGAGGCAGAGCAACTTAAGGAAATTGTCGATCGGCAAACTCAAGAAGTCCCCCAGCGGAAAACAGAAATGCAACAAATGCAGGCTTCGGTAGAGGAGATTAAACTCCAGCTCCAAGCGCAACAAAAAGTCCTAGAAGCCAAGCAAGAAGCTCTCCAGGTGATTACCATGCAGAAGCAGCAGCAGGATGAAACCCACCAACAGTTAGCTCGTCTAGCCGTGAGTTCTAGCGGGGTAAAAATTAGCCAAGCTTTGGATCTAAAGGCTTTAGAAGGAATGCCCCTAGGAGAACTAGAGCAAAAGGTGAAGGAACTCCAGCAGGAAATGGAAAAATTCACTCGATTTGTCAATGATCAGGAGGAAGAATTGGGCTATCAGCAACAGCAAATTGAAGAGGTAGAAAAAAAGATCAATCAAGCTAACGAATTCGATCGTATGAGCTTAGAAACCGAACTGGCTGAAGAACAAGACCACTACCAAATGCTAGACAAAACCCTAGTGGGGCAGCGGCGCACCCTCCGAGAACGGGAAGAAATTCTTAATCAGCACCAAAAAGTTCTCAAGCGCCGGGAAGGTATTACTGAAGTTGACGGTGATCAACGGATTGATCTCGGCCCAGTTCTTAGCCAGCTAGAAACCTATCGCCAACAGCAGGAAGATGAATTACAACGCTGGGAAGAGCAGGTCACACAAATTCAGAGTAGTGTCCAGCAGGTACAGGATACTTTTAATTTGCAAGTAGGCAGCTTAGAGCAGAAACAAAGAGAGTTTCAGCAACTAGAGCAGGAATGGCAAGAGAAAAGAGTCCAGGCGGCAGATCTTTGGGGAGCAGTGAATCTCTATCAAGAAATGCTTCAACCAGTTCAAGATCAAGTTAATGGAGTTCGTCAACATCTAGAGGCGATCGCTAATGGCTTGAATCAAATCCAAGAAACTGGAGATTATCAACTCCAATCGATCGCCCAACTCCGCCAAACTCTTAGTAGTTTTGTTTAGAAAATATCCCTCAGACCCCTTCAACAAGTCTCACAGTGAGCTTTTGTCTGCCTTGAGCTTGCCGAAGGGTTGAACTGCTCAGGACATCGCTTTTTTGAGAGAGGGGAGAAGGGGAGTATTAAGCCATTGTAGGGTAAGAATTACCCACCTATTTGAGT
>JANMHD010000004.1:0-9735 GCA_031374985.1 Coleofasciculaceae cyanobacterium OTE_70_metabat_329
GGCGGTGATTCACTTCGGCTTCGCTCAGGGACCTTAGTTGCTTAGTTAACTTAGTTGTTAAGTAAACCTATAGCAATTTGCATTCAGATGCGCCATAAGACGATCCTCCTTTTCTTTTATGCCCGAAGGGCTTTAAGCCCCCTACCCTAACGGGAAGGCAAAGCCAACAAAAGGGGAACTTGAAGATTAATAACTTGGCTTAACAGAATTAAATCTGCTGTAAATAAACTTCTTTACCTCCTTTACTTTCTTTACCTCAACCCGTATTCCGCATCCCGGCGGCGATTCCATTGATGGTCAGCAATGCTCCCCGCAAGAGTTCTCCTTTACTATAGCGAGATTGAATTACCCCAGCAGCAGCTTGATCTCGTTGTTGACGTAGGCGCTTGAGGAGGGAAACTTGAATAAAACCTAGGGGAACGATCGTACCATTCCGTAACTGAACCGATCGCTGCAAGGCAATATCTCCATCTAGTAATTTTTTATGCCCCGTAATAGCATAGACAATCTCACAGGTAAGATAAAACTCTTCAGAAATTTGTTCATAAAGCTCCTCAAATTTCTCCAGATTTTCTGGATGAGCTAGTTCCCGGACATAGTGGTGAGCAATTTCTAGATCTACCTTTGCCAAAGTCATTTCCACCTTAGAAATCGCCATCTTAAAAAATGGCCATTTTAAATAAAAATAGCTCAGGAGTTTTAGATTTTCCTCGGGGTCTTCATTAATAAATTCCTGTAAAGATTTTCCCATGCCATACCAAGAAGGCAGGAGAAACCGGCTTTGAGTCCAACTAAACACCCAAGGAATTGCCCGGAGACTAGCCAGATCTTTTTTGCCTCCTCGCCGTGCCGGACGGGAACTGATTTGTAGTTGGCTAATTTCTTGAATAGGGGTGACTTGATGAAAAAATTCTACTAGTTCTGGTTTTTCGTAGATCAGAGAGCGATAGTGGTGCCGCGATCGTCCAGATAGCTCCTCCATAGTTTCATTCCAAGGCTGAATATCATCAAAGCCACTGCCCAATAAGCTGGCCTCAATTACCGCCGTAGTTACGGTTTCCAGATGGTATAGAGCCAATTCTGGCAGGGAATATTTAGAGGCTAAAACCTCTCCTTGTTCGGTGATCTTGATTCTGCCATCGATACTGCGCCCGGGCTGAGCAAGAATCGCTTCGTAGGCAGGCCCACCACCCCGACCGACAGAACCACCCCGACCGTGGAAAATTCGTAGGGCAATCCCGTACTCTTGGGCAATTCTTTGGAGAGATTTCTGCGCCTTGTGAATCTCCCAGTTACTACTCAGGAAACCCGAATCTTTATTGCTATCGGAATAGCCCAACATAACTTCTTGGAGAGAAAACTCTGTTTCCTTGCCGTAGCCGCCTCCAAGAGATGCTCGGTAGAGGGGCAATTCAAAGAGCGATCGCATAATTCGGGGTGCACTTTTGAGATCTTCTACAGTCTCAAATAGAGGAACCACCATCAGGCTACTAATACCCGTTGCTGGATCGTAAAGCCCAGATTCCTTAGCCAATAACAACACCTCTAGGACATCGCTTACATCCCGACTCATGCTGATTACGTAGGTTTGACAGACTTCCTGCCCAAACTCCTGCTGCAATCTCCGCACTATTTGCAGAGTTTCTACTGTTTCCTTAGTAACTTCAGAAAAGGGCAGCTCCCCTGGAATTAAGGGACGGCGAGTTTTAAGTTCAGAGATTAGCCATTTTACCCGTTCTTCTTCTGATAAATCATTGTAGGCACAGGGCAGAATTTGGAGATAGTCAATAATCTCATTGATAGTATCTGAATGACGGGAACTTTCTTGGCGAATATCTAAGCTGGCCAGATAAAAACCATAAATTTCTACTTGGGAAATTAGGTCTTCTAGTTCCTGACAACAAAGAACTTTGTCTTGATCTCCTTCTCCTAGACTTTGCTTGATTAATATCAATTCTGCCAGAAACTCAGCTCCAGAAGTATAAAACCGATCATTGGTTTTAACATCACTCCGTCTCCGTAACTGGATGGTACTCGGATCAATACTCAGGGCAGAATTACGCTTGAGGGCATTTTCTAGCTTTTGCTGCATGTAAGCTAGTTTCATGCGGTAGGGTTCTTGGCGATAGCGGAGGGAAAGGTGATCGTAGATTTCCGGCATTTGATTCCGGTCTTGTTCTAAAGAGTCTAGTAATTCTGGAGAGACTTCACTCCAATGCAGGGACAAACTTAATAGACTACTTAAGCGGCTGAGCGATTGGTTATACTTTTTCAGTACCAGACCCCGCTGATAACAAGCTGTATTCCAAGTGACATCGGGAGTGACAGAGGGGTTACCATCCCGATCGGCTCCTACCCAAGACCCAAATCGACAGAAATTTTTCACCGGGGGTTTGAGCCAAGGGAAAGAATCACTCAAGGATTGCTTGAGGCGGCGATAAAGCTGGGGAATTGCATCAAATAAAACCTCTTGAAAGTAGTGCAGAGCATAGTCCACTTCATCTAAAACATTAGGCTTAAACTGATGTAGCTCATCGGTACGCCACCAGAGGCGAATTTCCTCCATTAATTGCTGATAACAATTTTGGGCTTCCCAAGAGTTGTTCAAACCCAATTGACGAAAATCCGTTTCTGCTTGGTCTAACTGTTGTAATACCTTGGCAATTCGGCGCTGTTTATCTCGAATTGTGTGGCGGACAATTTCCGTGGGGTGGGCAGTGAATACAAGACGAATATCTAAATTTTCTAATAAACGCTGAATCTGCTGGGGAGGCATATTTAATTGCCGCAGTTGGGGAAACAACCAATGGAAAGTTCCCTTATCTTGACTGGGCTGATAGGCCTCCTGCCAACTTTTTTCTAAGAGATTAGCTACGGGGTCGCTATTATTGGCAAAGGAAAAAGATTGATTATTAGAAGCTGCAAGAGAATGAGGTAGCACTTCTTGACGTGCTTGATGGTCTTGATGGGCAGGAGTGTTACGCTCAGAAGAATTATCGTTATTGGTTGTAGGTAGCTCTAGATACTTTGGATTAATTTCATTGGTGTGAGTAACCCGCCGAGCTAGTTGCTGGTCTCGTTGCTCATAGTGCTGTTCAACAATATTGATTAACTGAAAGTACAGGGCGAAAGCACGGGATGCGCGAATGGCATCATTTAGGTCTAGCTTTTCAATAACTTTTGCCAAGGAAACGGGGATTACTTCTGTAACCTGTCCCTCTGGAGATGATATATCCCGCAGCCGAGTAAGCAGGTCTAGGAGTTCTTGACCACATTCTTGCTTCAGAACTAATTCCCAAATATCTTCAATAACTCGCAAGCGATGGCGTAAAAACAAATCTGAGGTAGAAGTCGCTGTAAATTCTTGTTCAAAGGAATCAACTAGGGTAGTCATATGCAGATTCACAGAAGGATAAAGATAATATATTTTAAGGGATTATGGTCAATTCCTAGAGTTTGCTAGGTACAGCTAAGGGTAAATTACCAATAAGATTTGTCAATAAGATTTATCAATCTAGAGGTAAAGGAGATTTAGGTTTTTTCAGGAGAGGTAAGCGATCGCCCCGAAATATTTCTTCACTGGCCAATCCTATAGATACAATTAATTCTGGGAAAGCGGTAGCAGCAATTAAAACCCCCATAGCTGGGATTGTTGCCGCACTAAGATAAATATCGACAGGTTGCTCAGGATTAGGTTGTGCCACAGATGCCTCCGATGTAAAGCTAGTAAGTATTAGATTTTTGATATTACTAATACCGCACTTTGGATATTATCTTTGATTATATCTGGTGGATTACTAGCGATCGCCAATTCTAGACTAATAATTAATTAATTGAATTTGATTAGAAATTATACTTGAGAAAAAACTCTAGATAAGATAATAACGGCTCTAAGTTCTCTGACTAGTAGCAGCCAACACTATTTATACTATTTTTATACAGATTTTGGTGGTGACGAAGAAGTAAGGATTTCCCCCGCAGCGCAGGGAAAATCCTTACCCTAAAATCCTTACCTTTTTAGGACTATCCAGATTTTTATACAGAGGGCTATTTGCCTACAATTAAGCAGAAATAGCAAATTTAAGATAGAAAATCGCAGAATTTAGGTTATAGACCTAAAATAACATAACATCTAATAAATACCTAAGTTAAGCTCCCTTATATATTGAATTCCGGCACTCAATTGATTAGGGGAGCCGCGTAATTCCAACTCAAACCAGCCATCTTCTAGACTAGCAAAAGGCAGAATTGCTCCAGAAATATTTATGGTTAACCCATACTGGGTAATTAAAGTACCAATAACTGGAATATCTCGATATTCTTTGGGGATGCGGATTTGAAACTTGCGGCTCTGATTTAGAGAATCTTGATTTAGGGAATCTGGGGGATTGGGGGATTGACGATCAATATCAAACTGCCGCCATTCTCTAATTACTCCCGAAGTTGAGGAGGGCGATCGTAAAACAGGCTTAACGGGAGGAGAAATCACAAATACTTCGATACCCATACTATTTAATGCTGCCAAGGCTTGGTTAATCTGCACCACATCTCCCAAAACTTCTAGATCAAACCAACCGTCATCCCTAGCACTAGAAGTCAACAGAGCGGCTGTAATATTAATTACTAGCCCATAATCGGAAACTAGCTTAGAAATAAGAGGTTGTTGATGATATTGGGGCGAAATTTTTACTCGGAGATAAACAAGACTACTGTCAATAGTGATTGCCGTAGAATTAGAATTAGTCATATTTTTTAAAATTTCAATAAAAAATCTAGCTTGAAAGTAATTTATTTCTAATATAAATAGGACGAAGAATAATTTGCAGATTTGGTAAGCTTAGGGCTGATAAAATAGCAATTATCATACAACTACAGCCACTAATCATCAGAGTATAGGTAATGCCAATAGTTTGAGTAAGACTGCCCATAAATAATTCCCCTAGGGGCAAAATTCCCATCATTGCCATGGTATAAAAACTCATCACCCTAGCTCGTTTATCTGGATCGGCAATAGTTTGTAAAAGGGCATTACTAGCACTGGTAACTAAAAGAGTCGCAGCCCCAATAATTGCCATTAAAAGCAAGGAAATTATCCAGCTATTGGTAAAGCAAAAGGCGACTAAAGCTCCGCCAAAAATCGCTGGAGCAAAGGTAAGAATTTCTTCAAAACCCACCACATTTGGTTTAGCACTTAGATATAGAGCTGCTCCTAAAGCCCCAACACCTGTAGCTCCCATTAAATAGCCTAAAGTAGTAGCATCTCCTTTGATAATCTCTGTTGCCCAGATGGGAAGGAGCGATCGATAGGACATGCCCAAGAAACTCATGGCAGAAATTTGGAGTAAAATTATCCGAATGGGCAGGAAGTTAGATACATAACTCCAACCTGCTCGAAGATTCTGCATGAGGGAGAGTTGTTCCTGAGATTTGCCTAAGAAACTATCTTGAATTTCCAGATCAACTTGCATCAATAATAGGGCAACAATCACGGCGATATAGCTTAACCCGTCTAAGAGAAAACAATAACCTACATTGATATTTGCAATTAGAAACCCTGCAATTCCTGGTCCTATAATTCGACATATTGTTGCTAGGGAAGAATGAAGGGCTGTTGCATTACTAATATCTTCTTTTTGATTAACAATATCTCCCAAAAAAGTTTGTCGAGCCGGTAGAGCTACACTATTTACAAGGCCTTGAACTATACTCAAAGCTAGTAATAGCCAACTAGTCATGAAACCTTCTAGGGTCAGAATACCTAAACTTAGAAAAATAATAATACTCAAAGTATGAGTACAAATTAAAACCTGACGGCGCTGGTATCGTTCAATAATTACCCCAGCAAAGGGAGTAATAATTAAATTAGGGATTTGACTCAGGAAGCCAATAATTCCTAGGAATAAAGGAGAGTGAGTTAGATCATAAGCTAACCAAAGAACTGTAGTTTTAGTAATCCAGTTCCCTAGCAAAGATAAACTCTGTCCTAGGAAAAATAATTGGTAGTTGCGAGAGGCAAAAGAGCGACCGATCGTAGGTAAATTCATCACATTAATATTTATAGATAAGTCCATGATATCCTCTGCAATCGGGTTTAACCTAGTTTGAGCGATCGTGCCATAAAATACGATATCTCTACAGAGTTACAGTAGATTCCATGACTGGTGTTTATTGTTGCATAAGTTCTCTGATAGTGCAATAGATAAACTACATAATATCTACCAGGTAACTGTACTATGCAAACCAATGTCATAAAAAATTACAGCATTTTTCTAGTTTGTGGAGGGCAGGCAAGGAGTTTAAGCCCTTTTGCTAGGAACAAAGCCTATTTTCCTATACCTGAAAACTGCTACAAAACTAGTCTCCTTGGGGACATTCTTCCCAGAGCTTGGTAATCTGCCGGAGGCTTTGGTAGTTACCATTACCCATGATTAAATGATCTATCAGGGGAATAGCCAATACTTGGGCAGCCTGAAGCAATTGCTGAGTCAAGCTAATATCTTCGGGGCTAGGTTCTAGGTTGCCGCTGGGGTGATTGTGAGCAATAACTAGTTTAGTGGCTCCTTGCTTGATCACTTCTCGAAATATTTCTCGTGGATGTGCCAAGGTCTCTGTGGCCGTGCCGATCGTAATTACTTTAGTAGCCAAAATCCGATTTTTTACATCCATTAATAAAACAGCAAAGCGTTCTTGGGATTGCCACATCAAGTCTTGACTCAAGGCTGCTGCTGCCGTAGCGGGGCTATCGACCACTGTGCGATCGCCGGGACGAGTCTGAAAGGCCCGTTTTCCCAGTTCTACCGCTGCCATAATTGCCGTAGCTTTTGCCGGGCCAATCCCCGGAATGGCTATTAATTCTTGGGGATGGATATCTCGTAAAACTTCTAGAGCATCCCGCTGATTTTCGCCCAACTTCTGGAGAATATACTGAGCCAGTCCCACAGCAGAAAGTTTTCCCGCCCCTTGACCTGTGCCTAACAAAATAGCGATCAATTCAGCCGTCGCCAGATTTTTGGCTCCTTGGGAAAGTAATCTTTCTCGTGGTCGTTCCTGACAAGGAATATCTGCAATCCGCAAACTATAGGTCATAGACAAAATCATCTTAGGTTACATCCTAAAGTTATTATCCATCTATGTGTCTATTTAATAGTGACAAATGTTGAGGCGATCGCAAAATATGATTTCTAGTTTGCCTTAGAAAGAGCAATTAAACTTAGGTCAATCCGGTCTTCCTCTTTAATTTCCTTAACTTCAGCTCGTAGTCCGGGCCCAAAAAATTTGGCTATCTTATCTTGTTTTTCTTGCCAAGTCTCTAAGGGAATTAAAGGAGAGTCAAACTCCAATATCAAAGCGTAGGCTCCATCTATCTCCTCTTCCCGTAATCCTGCTAGGAGGGGTCTCTCCTCATCACTAGGAGCCATACCTAAATGGGCAAGAGATTCATCTAAATGTGCCTCTTGACCATAACGATAGCGCATCACATCCCGGCGGATCTGGGTTTGAGTGGAAGTTGATTGTTGTTCTCGGAGGGCAACTACAGTAGGTGGCGTAGGTTGGCTGAGGCGGACAGGTTTTAGTTCCGATGCTTTGAGGGCTAATCCCCCTAAGAGAATAGGAATCCCGTAGAAGAAACCAATTAAGTTAATAGTTGAGTTGCCTGTAGCATAGGCAATCACGCCGACCACCGCCATAACGCTGCCTACTCTTAAACCAAGGCTACCTAGAGATGTATTGGGTAAAAAATTCATAAGTTGGAATATTTGAGAGTTTTTCTTATTTTAATTAACATATTGTTACATATATCAGTTGTGAACATACTCAAATTCCCTATTTTTTAGCATGGGCGTTGCTGATATCTACAAAATAAGGTGGGCAATGCCCACCCTACAAGAAAAAATGGAAAATCTAATTTATAGGTTTAGGTTCCAGAAGTCCAAGAGTTGATGTACTCTACTTGACTAGAGGTAAGGGTATCGATCGTCACCCCCATGGCTTCTAGTTTTAACCGAGCAATTTCCTTGTCTACTGCTACAGGAATAGAGTGGATACCGGGTTCGAGCTTACCTTGGTTTTGTACTAGGTATTCACAGGCTAGAGCTTGGTTAGCAAAGCTCATATCCATTACTGCACTAGGATGTCCTTCAGCAGCAGCTAAGTTAATTAGTCGGCCTTCGCCTAACACAACTACAGATTTACCACTGTTGAGAACGTATTCTTGGGTAAAGTTGCGGACTTGTTTCACTTCCTTGGTTTGACTAGCTAGGGCTTTGAGGTCGATTTCAATATCAAAGTGACCAGAGTTACAAACGATCGCCCCACTCTTCATGGCAGCGAAATGCTCTTCCCGAATTACGTGCTTGTTGCCAGTGACAGTAATGAAAATATCTCCCTCAGCAGCAGCAGCTTCCATAGTCATCACTCGGAAACCATCCATCACTGCTTCGATCGCCCGAATCGGGTCAATTTCAGTGACAATTACATTTGCGCCCAAACCTCTAGCTCTGGAGGCAGTTCCCTTGCCACACCAGCCATAGCCGGCCACAACAATATTTTTGCCAGCCAAGAGAATATTAGTCGCCCGAATAATCCCATCAAGGGTAGATTGCCCTGTACCATAGCGGTTATCAAAGAAGTGCTTGGTGTCGGCATCATTGACGTTCATGGCAGGAAAAGTCAAAACTCCAGCCTTGAACATGGCTTGGAGGCGCACAATACCGGTAGTGGTTTCTTCAGTAGTCCCGATTAAATCTCCCAATTGGTGCTGCCGTTCTTTGACCATAGTAGCTACCACATCACAGCCATCATCCACAATGATATTAGGCTTGTAATCTAGGGCTGTTTGCACATGACGCTCGTAGGTAGCTGCATCTTCTCCTCGGAAAGCATAAACCGGAATCCCATAATCAGCAACCAAACTAGCTGCCACATCATCTTGGGTAGACAGGGGATTACTAGCAATTAAAATAGCATCAGCACCGCCATTCTTGAGAGCGATCGCTAGGTGAGCAGTTTCGGTAGTAATATGGCAACAAGCTACTAAACGCAGACCAGCAAAAGGCTTTTCTTGAGCAAAGCGGTCTTGAATTTGGCGCAACACGGGCATTTCTCTTCCGGCCCATTCGATACGTTGCTTTCCTTGAGGAGCGAGGGAAATATCTTTAATTTCGTACTTTTGCTGGACAATAGTTGCTGTCATAAATTTCTTTGTTTCGATTTAACTTCATAATTTGTTAGATTACCTTTAATAGATTAACTTATGCAACTGCCAATTGGGTACAGTACTTTGCCATGAACAAACCTACGGAAGCACAAATTATTACTCTAGAAGAACGTCTAAGGCAAGCTATGCTGAAGTCTGACGTAGCGGAATTAGATGCTCTGATTGCTCCAGAATTGATTTTCACTAGCTATTTGGGGCATTTAGTAACAAAGGAAGAAGACCTAGCTATTCATCGATCGGGCATTCTAGATTTTCGGGAACTAATTCCTTCAGAGCGGCAGATTCAAATTAAGGAAGGGTTCTCGGTAGTATCGGTCAAAATTCATATAGCGGGCAGTTATGAAAGTGCAGAAATAGATCAGTCTTTTCGATTCACGAGGGTTTGGGCTGTCTCTTCGGCTGGGACTCTGCAAATAGTAGCGGGTCATGTAGGAGTGGTGCAAACCTAGGCAACCCAAAGATTACGGGCAAACCGGAGGGCAAAGGTCACTAAGACTAGCCCAAACCAACTGAGGATG
>JANMHD010000031.1:0-6738 GCA_031374985.1 Coleofasciculaceae cyanobacterium OTE_70_metabat_329
GTTTGGCGATCGCTCTTCTTTACAAGTCCTTCGTTCCTTGGTGCAGCCTTTGATTTTACGTAGGTTAAAGACTGATCGGACAATTATTCAAGATTTGCCAGATAAGCAAGAAATGACCGTATTTTGTGGTTTAGTTCCAGAACAAGCAGCCTTGTACCAAAAGTTAGTTAATGAATCTTTGAAAGAAATAGATGATCTCACGGGAATTAAACGGAGTGCCAAAGTTTTAACCCTCTTAATGCGTCTGAAGCAAGTTTGTAATCATCCGGCTCAATATTTGAAGGAATCGCTTCAGAAATCAAATCAGGAGATTGGTCTAGGAAAAGATAATTTGTTAATTCAGGGTTTTGCAGCCCGATCGGGAAAGTTGAAGCGCCTAGAAGAAATGCTAGAAGAGTTGATTGCCGAGGGAGATCATGCGTTAATTTTTACTCAATTTGCCGAATTAGGAAGCCTGCTTCAGGGTTATTTAGCTCAGCAATTTAAGCGGGAAATTTTCTTTTTTCATGGAGGAACTAAAAAGAGCGATCGAGAATTCATGGTAGATAGGTTTCAAAATGATCCTAATGCTCCAAGGGTAATGATCTTATCTCTAAAAGCTGGGGGTACGGGCTTGAATTTAACTAGAGCAAATCATGTTTTTCACTTCGATCGCTGGTGGAATCCGGCAGTGGAAAATCAGGCGACTGATCGGGCTTTTCGGATTGGGCAAACTCGTAATGTTCAAGTACATAAGTTTGTTTGTCAAGGAACCCTTGAAGAGAAAATCCATGATTTAATCAACAGTAAAAAGCAATTAGCAGAGCAAACCGTAGATGTGGGAGAAAACTGGTTAACAGAATTAGATACAGATCAACTACGAAATTTATTACTGCTCGATCGCACTGCCATCATTGATTTGGAATAAAAAACTATAAAATAAATTCTGCCATTTCTATATCTTCCTCATCGGTTCTCAGGCGCTTTTTCTCCGTATCGATCGGGGAATTATGCCCGTGGACAATTTGTTGTAAGCTCATCTCTGGATGTTTCTGGATAATATCTAATACTGCCAAAAAATCCCGGACAATTTCCCCCGGAGTCAAAAGAATTTCTGCTCCTAAACGGTTTCTCAGGGCATTAATAAAATCTTCTAGCTGAGGCTTTTGGAGTAAATTATCTCGATCGTGGCAAGAGCTATAAACCTGCATGAGACGGCCGAGAAGTTCCAAGATTTCTGGTTGCGTCAAGCTACCTACCTGAATTACAGGGCTGGCATAATCTGCCATACCGGGCTTCACAAATCGACTTTTATTGGTGCGCCGCTGCCAAGCAGGATCATTAAAGAGTCCTCGTTTGGGATCTTCCAAAAACTTAGGAGTTGCCCCAATAATAATTCCTAAATGTTCTGCTTTCCCCTGCATAGTATCATTGAAAATTGCTAACAACTTGTCGTAGTTGTGTTGACGAGAAGTGGGATGGCTAATTTTCCATAGGTGAACTGCTTCATCAAGAATAATAATTAGACCTTGATAGCCAATATCCGTAGAAAATTTTGCCAATATTTTAAGATAGTCATACCAAGTACTATCATCAATAATTACCCGGACACCAAGGGCATTTCTAGCCTCAACTTTGCTGGTAAATTCTCCCCGCAACCACCGCAGAGCCGCATCTTGTTTATTAGTTTCTCCGGTTCGATAGCCCCGCCAATAGTTAATAATTACTGTGGCAAAATCAAACCCATGAACTAATCCTTCAATATTTTTAACCGTAACGAGGATCTTGGCTTCTACTTGTTGATCAAAGTTTTCATCTTCAGGACGTAGCCCAGTTTCTTGGGCAATCTGGGTTTGAATTGCATTAATCCACCGCTCTAAAATTAGGGGTAAAGCCCCACCATCAGGTTTAGTTTTTGTAGCAACATTTTTCATTAATTCCCGATAGGTTGCTAACCCTTGGCCTTCAGTCCCGGCGAGGCGGCGATCGCTAGAAAGATCTGCATCTGTCACCACAAAATTACGGTTCATGGCATGGTTGCGCAATAATTGCAGCAAAAAACTCTTCCCAGAACCATAGCGACCAATCACAAACCGAAAAGCAGAACTGCCTTCTCGGATGTGTTCTAAATCTGCAAGTAGTGCTGATATTTCATCTCTTCTGCCTACAGAAATATGGTCTAGACCAACTCTAGGAACCACTCCAGAGCCAAGGGAATTCAGCAAAGCACGAGAAACCCTCTTGGGTATTATTAATTTATCCATTAATAGGTATTAACAAAAATTGTTCAAATCTTCCCTGATTTTTACTCATACTAGCATTAAGTTAGCGTTAACTTAGATATAGCAATCCTGAATAATTTCACCCGCAGTCGGTAGGTAAAATTATTTACTAGAAGCAATTTGATCTAGCAAATGATTTAGGATCGCTATAGCTTTTTTCTGAATAAGCTGAATAAGAAATAATTATTATCTAGCTGAGTACGGTAAGGCGGGCAATGCCTAGTCTACTTCTAGGGTAAATTTTAGAAATATTTAACGGGAGGTTAGCTTTAGGGCAAATAATAGGCGTAAATTTTGGATGTATTCTGTTTCGGCAATAAGGGGAGGATTGGAACCGGGTTGAATAATTAAATCGTTAATAGTAGACAAAGCTAGTTCATTAATACCATCAATTAATAGTTCAGGCATAGTAATTTCAGCTTGGGCAATTTTTTTGAGGAGAGCATTAGGATTATTTTGTTCAGCGATCGCTTGAAGAATTTCTATTTCTATAGCAGTCAAGCGGGAGGCAAATTCCTGCCATTCTCTTGACAGTTGAGAATTTTGAAAAGGCATCCCTAATTTTGGGGCGGCACTAATTATCCCTAGGGGACTTTCTAATTCTTGAATTTTATCTTCTAAATTTGTTAACTGTGCCTCCAATTGCAGCTTGAATTCTTGGATTACATCTATATCTTGCTCCAACCCATCCCTTTCTAACTCTACCTGCTTCTTGCGATCGCTCAAGGACTTCACTACCATTTCTAAATTAAGCCGCTGTTTTTCTAGCTGAGAAATTTTAGTTTGCCAATGGTGAGTATCTTCTTCTAGACGGCGATTATGTTGATCTAAATTTACTAGCTCCGCATTTAATTGCTCTTTATAATTCTTTTGTACAGAAATATTACTTTGTAATTTTCCTAGTTCTGTTTGCAAAAATCGGGTATGGTTTTCTACTTGTCGATGCTGGTGGATAACCTGATCTAAAGAATCTTGAATTTGTTGTTCGTATTCTTGGAGTTGAAAAATATTTCCTTCGAGAACTGTAATGGTTTTTCTTTGTCTAGTCATTTGCTGTCTGCCTACAGCCATCAAACCCAGAAAACCAGAGATCAGGGCGACAAGACTGCCACCTAGGGCTGATTGCCAATTTTGATTAACTACAAAGCTAAATAGGAAACTAGCTCCTAAAACAACTTGGCAGAACAAAGATAAATTAATTACCATACTTCCTCGCCTAGGTAAATATCCTACTTTACATTTTTAGCTTAGATTGAACATTTTTGGGCTATATGCTTTACCCCTGATCTATTAGCTATGCAAAAGTTCTAGGACTGCGATCGCTGTGGCTGGGGCAAGTAATACCCCATTACGATAGTGGCCGGTAGCAAGAATAATCCGGTCGTGATTTGGCAATTTTTTAATAATTGGGGCGGGTTGTCCCTCAGGGCGGGGGCGCAGACCAGACCAAGTTTTAACTATTTTGCCCTCAGCTAGACCCGGACAAAATTGTATGGCTTCTTTTCTCAGATTTTCTAATAATTCTGTCTGAGCAGAAACTACACCTTGAGCATCGGCAAATTCTACAGTGGCCCCGATCCAGTAATGATGATTAGCGATCGGGACAATATGAATATCATCCCTAGTAATTACCGGTTGAAAAGCAGGATTACCCAAAGCGAAGGGCATTTCTAGCTGGATTGCCTGCCCTAGGACGGGGCGAATATCTACTGGTGTACCAATAGTTTTGGTAAGCTCTGTAGTTCCTAAACCTGTAGCTAAGATTAGCCAATTAGTATCCAATTTTTCTAGAGATAGGTTGGGATTAATACTAATATTTACCCCAAAGTGAAATTTTACGCCGTTTTTTTGGGCAGCAGCAACGAGGGTAGTGGTTAGAGCCACGGGATCAATCTGGCGATCGCTCGGAGAATAAACTGCTCCCCAAATAGCGGATTTTTCTTGTTCCCTCTCCCGTTCTGAGAGAGGGCTAGGGTGAGGGTTCCAGCTATCTCCTAAATTTATCTGAGGGCAACGCTGTCCAAGGGTTTCCGGCTGCCATAGATCTAAATCCCAACCCTGACTTTTCCTAACCTCTGCCAAAGTTGCCCATTTCTCCATATCTCCTAGAGAAGTTGCCAAGAGGACTAAGCCTTGACGATTGTAGGGAATCCTTAACCCCGTCATTGCCTCCACTTCTGGAATTAGGGTTTCATAGCGTTGTAGACTAGTCTGGCGTAGCTGCCATGCTCTGCCTTTAGTTTTTGAGGATACCACTCCCATTAAAACTCCTAAAGCTGCCCCGGTAGAGCCTTGGGCTGGCATATTTCTATCAATTACGGTGATCTGGAAATCTGGTTGGCGAGAGAGTTCGTAGGCGATCGTTGCCCCCACCACACCGCAACCAAGGATAGTAACTTTCTGCATAATAAGTTAACTTAATTGTTTAAATAAGATTTTTACAATAAGATTTTTAGGAGTTGAGTCTGGATGGCGATCGACCAATGGTGGAGATGGGTAGAAAAGCAGCCTAAATTAGCAGGAGGATTGGTAGCTGGGTGGCTACTAATAGTTAACTTCTTGGCTTTTATCTGGTACTTGGGTAGCACTGGGTTAGTGGATGAAACCGAGCCTTTATTTGCCGAGGCATCTAGACAGATTTTAGTTACTGGGGACTGGGTTACACCCTACTGGAATGGGGAAACCAGATTTGATAAACCCGCCTTGGTCTATTGGTTTATGGCACTGTGCTACAAGCTGGTAGGGGTGAATGAGTGGGGAGTTAGGCTGCCTTCTGCCCTGAGTGCGATCGCTCTAGTCTATTTTGGTTACTATACCCTCAGTCGCTATGGTTTTCCTAGCCCCCAAGCTGCCCAAAGTCCCCAAGCCCAGCGCCAACTAATTCTCTCGGCTTTCATCGGGGCAACTTTCATGGCCATCAATCCCCAAACTATCTCTTGGGCAAGGGTAGGGGTATCGGATATGCTCCTCAGTGCTTGTGTCGGGGCGGCATTATTTGCTTTTTTTCTAGGTTATGGAGGGGCTGATGCTACTCCGGCGAAAACGGCTCAAGCAAACTACTGGTACGCTGCTTTCTATGGTTTTATGGGCTTGGCAGTGTTAACTAAAGGGCCGATCGGTCTAGTCTTACCGGGATTGTCAGTACTAGCTTTTACTATCTATTTAGGAAATTTCTGGCAGATATTTTGGGAGAGTAGACCAATCCGGGGACTAGGGCTGGTTTTGGTAATTAATGCACCTTGGTACATCTTAGTTACTTTAGCTAATGGCCAAAAGTTTATTAATTCCTTCTTTGGCTACCACAATGTAGAACGGTTTACCGCCGTGGTTAATCGCCACTCCGCCCCCATCTATTTCTACTTTATAGTGGTGTTGCTGGGATTCTTTCCCGCTTCGGTCTATCTACCCCAAGCGATCGCCCGGATTCGGATTCACCAACGTTCTCGATGGCAAGAATCACCCCGGTCTAGCCAGATGGGCTTGTTTGCCTTGTTCTGGTTTGCCACGGTATTTATTTTCTTCACAATTTCTATTACTAAACTACCCAGTTATGTTTTACCCCTGATGCCTGCTGCTGCGATTCTTGTAGCCTTAATGTGGAGTAACCAAGAGCAGGATTATCCAGTAACTAACCGTCCTCTGTTGGGGAGTACGATCGCCAATATTGTAGTTTATGTAATTCTAGCTGGAGCTAGCTACTGGGGAACTCACTGGATTGGGTTTGATCCGATGGCTCCCCAATTACCCCAAGCTCTAAGGGATTCAGGACTACCAATCATTAGTGCTTTCTTCTGGTTAAGTGCAGCAGTAGCTTTAGGATGGTGTGTGTGGCAACATCAAGAGCGCTGGGCTTGGGTAGTAAATGGCTTAGTTATGGCCTTAGCAATTTTGGTAATTATGACCCCCGCTTCCGCCATCTATGATCAACAGCGCCAAGCCCCTCTCCGGGAACTAAGTGCGATCGCCCGGACTCAGGCACAACCCAAGGAACAATTAATTATGCTTGGTGATACCAAACCTAGTGTAGTTTTTTACGCCCAAAAGCCCGTGGTTTATCTCTGGGCAGCCCAGCAGGTATTGCCCCATCTTGGCGCAACTATGCGAACAGAATTAGGCAGCTCTTCAGCCATGATATTAAGTATGCGAGACCAATTACAAAAAACTGGCTTAAAAGCTAGGAATTGGGAAGTCTTAGGGCGCAGTGGCCCCTATCGTTTAGTCCGGGTTTCTTTACAAACTATTAAAAACTAAACCTTAAAATTAAACCTTTTGATAACAACGGGCTGTGATGAAATAGGGATGAAACACTTCTTGGAAATTGTGCCGTAACACCTTAAAAAACTTAGACATTAATTGAGGATCATCTAGGTGAAAAGGAAATTCCTGATTTTGTCCCTTAAAGAAATACCAATTAACGATCGCTTTCCCTGTAGGAGTGAGTAATTTATGAAATTCTAATAACTGTTGGCTAGGATCC
>JANMHD010000039.1:0-5563 GCA_031374985.1 Coleofasciculaceae cyanobacterium OTE_70_metabat_329
CCAAGATGCAAACCTAGCCACCTACGCCCCCTTAATTAAAAAAGCTGATTACATTCTTGATTGGAGCCGAGATGCGATCGCCCTCCACAACCAAATCCGGGGTTTTGCTCCCAATTGCACCACCACCCTAGATAGTCAAACCCTAAAAATCATCTCTTCCCTGCCCCTAGGAACAGATTACTGGCCAAACCTCCCACCAGCAGTCCGGGCTTTAGCTGAAGTTAATTTTCCCTCCAACTATAATCCGGGCGAAGTAGTATCCCTCGCCAAAAATTTAGGCATCATCGTTCAGACTGGTTCTGGCTTAATCCTCATCACCAAAATCCAACCTCCCGGCAAAGGTATCCAATCTGCTTGGGATTTTGCCAACGGTAATCGCCTCTCTATAGGGACAAAATTTGGGTAAAACTATCTAAAAAATGGTAGGGATACAAGGACTTGCGCTTTCACTTAAGTTCCTAGTAAGCAAGCCCCATCCAGGTCGACCCCGTGAAGATTTGCCCCCTCTAGCTCCGAACACAAAAGATTTGCCCTTCTTAAATTTGCCCCACCTAAATTTGCTCCCCGCAGGTCAGCTTCTTCTAGATTCGCCCCACTCAGGTTTGCGCCCTGGAGGTCTGCATGGGTTAAATCTGCGCCCTTAAGATTAGCTCCACGAAAATTTGCTCCCCGTAGATCAGTTCCTCTCAAATCTGCTCCTTGTAAATTTACCCCCTGCAAATTTGCCCCACTTAAAAACGCCCCCACAAGAGAGGCTTGGGCGGCCTTTGCCCCCATAAGATTTACGCCCCGGAGATTACTGCCCCGCAAATCAGCCCCTGTGAAATCTGTCTGCATCAGGTTACTGCCAGCTAAGTTTGCCCGAACATCAGCTTGGATGAATTTTGCGCCAATCGCATTCACCCCATCTAGTTTTGCTCCCCGTAAATTACATTTAACAAAGTTAGTCCCCACCAAGGAAGCACCAGCTAGATTAATCCAACCCAACTGCCCTTCAGAAAAATCCTCATCTTCTAAATCCATTCCAGCACACTGCTTGAGCTTGCCAGTTCTAATCGCTTCTATATTTATATTTATACTTAGGGTCATACTCATAATCGGAATTTATCATCGGAGTTTTTAATAAATTGATATTGCTACGCAATGCCAAGGCGATCGCCTAATTATTTAATTATCTAATAACCACATCCCAGAGGCAATCTTTGGTTGGTAAGCAGTCAAGGTCATACCCTGCTCTAATCCCCTGACTAGCAAGCCCAGAGCCTCCACCAATTTAGGGTCAAATAAACTATTTTCTCCACCTTGACAATCTACAAGAGCGGCTAATAGGAAATCTTTTTCCTCACCAGAAATAGATGATTGATTATTTTGGAAATCATTTTGATAAAAAGTTACCCGGCCTTGGAAATAGGCTGTTAAGCCCAAAATTCTGGATTCTAGGGGAATTTGATCATAGGCTAGATGTCCCGGCAACCCAGTACCATCCCAATGTTCCTGCTGATGGGTAATAATTTGAGCGATCGCTTGGAGTTGAGGCATAATTCTTAACACTGATGCCTGGCTTGTTTCTGACACAGCTAAAGATTCAGAATCCACAACTATGGCTTGGAGGGGGGCAAGACGGTGGAGCAGACCAGCCAAACGTAGTCGCTTTATTTGCCATGCCGGGAGGTCTAGGAGTTGAGCCATCGCCTCAGACAAGGCGGCCACCTCCGCTGCCGTATTGGGGTTCAGGGGGTCTGCCTGATCGATTAACTGAGCCATCCGCAGAAAGGCCTGCATCTCATTAGATATAAGATTATGGTCTAAGTGCTGTTCAGAAAGGGGCAGATTTTCTTGGTAAAGTTGGAGGTATTGGACTACCTTGGTGACAACTGTGCCTAGATCATCTCTTGTTTCTATATGAGTTTGTTGAATTTGCTTGACTTGCTCTCGGAGTTGCTGCGCTAGTTGGGGATCGTAGCCTTGGATATGCTCGATCGCTAATTTCACGGTTTCTGTCACCAATTCCGGCTCAAAAGTCCAGAATCCGTAGAACTTCCGCTGGCGATCGTCCGTAGGGATTCCGGCTAGGCCGTAGTCTGTTTCTGAAAGTTCCTGACACAAAACCATTGCTGTGTAGGAAGGGGAGAGGATCATCAAATGCCACTCGATCGCTACGGGGTCATTTTCCTGAAGACTAACTAAAAACACATTAGCTTTTTGGCTGGTGGGATGATCCCCAAAGCCTCCTTCAGGTGCCGCCATGATCACAACTTGGCTAGATTTTTCTGCCAAGTCCCCATAACGATCTGCTTCCTGTAGATACCACTTCCCTCGCTGGAAAGCCGTAATCATCAGAGGTTTAGCCTGAGCTTCTAGTACAAAATCTTCTAGGGCATGGCAGAGAGCGACTAGGGTATTTTTGTAATAAACCCCAAAATTTAAGGGACGTTTTTGATTATCTTTACCACCTTGATGGGCAGTAGCTAATTTATCTAAGAGGGAACCTGCTAACATCTGCTTATAAGTATTTTATATATAAATATAAACGATTTCTAATAATAAACAAAGAATGGCTCCTAGCGAAATGTAGGGCCAAGGAACCAAGCTACGAGCGATCGCCGTACTCCCTGAGTTACAGGAGCTACCCGATGCAGACACATACTAGGGAAAACAATAATACTTCCCCGTGGCTTAAATTCCTGTGGCTCCAAAACATTCCCCATAAAGTTAGTGATCTGAAATTCCCCTCCAGTGAAGGTTGTAGGATCATCTAACTGTACACTCATACTTAATTTTCTAATTCTGCCTTGATCATCAGGGGGGCCACCACTATCTCGATGCCAAGTGTATTGCTGCCCTTCGGCATAAGTAGAGTATTGGATAATTTGAGTTTCTCCTAGGTCGTAGTGGAAGGTCATCTCATTAGCTTGGTGGAGATAGTATTCAACTATGCCGTAGAGCCAGTGAGGCCTGCCCACTCCAGAAACGGTGCTGTTGCGATACTGCTCTAGCAATGACCCTTGGGAACCAAATTCTGTATTACCTACGGCACCAGTGGTTCTAGTAGTAGTATCTAATAAGTTAATAATTAAATCACATAGTTCACTTGGTAAAACTTCTGTCCAGTAATGATAGAGAGGGCTGTGTAAATTCATAGAAATAATAGAAATTGGATAGAAATTGGATAAGAATTAAATAAGAATTAGATAGAAATAAAGAGGGCGTAAAGCCTCACGCTCCTACTAGATCTACGGTATTTGGTAAATTCTGGGAAGGATAATTTAATATTTTTTTTGATAATCTCAGTATCCTACGGGATTGCTGCAAAGAAATTTTGTTAAATTCAGGAAACTTTCAGGATATCCGGTAAATCTCTAGAAATAAGTAAAGTAAGTTTGATCCCAGCTACCGGGGATTTTAGTAATAGTAGGCAGGGAATGATAGGGGTGCAAGACCTTGCGCTCTTCATTTAGGGGTTGGTTATACACAGGGTGAAAAATTATGGCAGCAGTTAATTGGGAGTTTAGCGTTTCTATTAATCCTATAGGGGACGATCGCTACTATCTGAAAGTAGAAAATGTCCCGGCTGGGGGCATCCTTGCCGAAGCTCAGGTATCTTGGCCCGTAGAAGATTGGCTCGATCGCACCCGGCAGTTAATGAATGACCCCCTCAACGATATTCTTCAAGGTCGAGATGCTGGTGCTAGGGAAAATCTCCCTCACCCCGATGCTAAATTTGCCCCTAACTTTGTAGATTTGGGTCAGGAACTGTATGATGCCCTATTTCAGGGAACGATCCGGGATAGCTGGTTGATGGCGCAAGCGATCGCCCAACACTATCGATCGGTGCTGCGGTTACGGATTGGCTTGCGGGGTTCCACCCTGCCCCGTCTGCCTTGGGAAGTTATGCACTACTGGAACTGCCCTCTTGCTGCCACCACAGATATTACCTTCTCTCGCTACCAAATTCTCTCCCGTGTTCTTGTCGCTCCCCGCCACTCCCCCTTGGGGTCAACCACACCCCTACGAATTCTTATGGTGATTGCCGCACCCAACGATCAGGAAAGTTTAGAACTATGCCAAGAGGCGGAACACCTGCGATCGGAACTAAAGGAACGCCACGGTTCCCCCCTCCTAGACCTGACTATTCTGGAACAACCGGGGCGAGAGGAATTGACCTACGCCCTAGAGCATGGCAACTACCATATTTTCCACTACTCTGGTCATAGTAACTTAGGAGCCAACGGGGGTAACTTATTCTTAGTTAATAATCAGAATGGTCTAACCGAAACCCTTAATGGCAATGATCTAGCAGGCTTATTAAGCAATAACGGTGTGCAGCTAGTGGTGTTTAATTCCTGCCGAGGAGCCTACACCGCCGCTTCTGAAGAAACTTCCACCACTGGAAATCTGACCCAAAGCCTAGTTAATCGGGGAATTCCAGCTATCCTAGCTATGTCAGAGCGGATTCCCGACAATGTGGCTGTCACCATGACTCGTCTGTTCTATCGCAATCTTAACCAAGGCTATCCCATTGATCTGAGCCTCAGTCGGGCGCGGCAGGGACTAATTTCCACCTACGGTTCCCACCAACTCTATTGGGCTTTGCCGGTGTTGTATCTCCACCCAGAGTTTGATGGTTTTTTGTGGAAGACTCCTAAGCCCCAAGAAAATTTACAACAATTATGGGATTTACCCCCAGAGGAGTTGAGCTTTCCCAGAACAGAAGGTTTATCTCCTAACCTGTATAGCAGTCTAGATTTAGATAGCTCTCCCTCTGGAGGAGGTAAATTAGTAGTAAGCCCCTTAGATTATCTAGTCAATCATAATTTAGATAACAATCTTGATGATGCTCATAATCCTAGCCCTCAACTCTACAATCCTCATAATCTAACGAGTTTAGATGATAGCGATCGCCCTCTGATTGCCCCTGAAGAGATGACCAATTTCTTTCGTAATAGTAAGGAAACAGTGGCTTTTGATCAGCAATTCAATCAACAAATTAATACCCAGATTAATGATCCTAAATCTGATCATGGGGAATCTAGAGAGCAAAAACCTAGTCAAAAATCCCCTCAAAAATCTGGAAAAACTCCATCTTTACTATCTAGGAAAACGAATAAAACTCCCTTACCTATTGTTCCTTTAGTAACTCGATCGCCCCAAACTCTTTCTAATTCTGCGAAACCCCAAAAAATTCCTAGAGGTTTGGGCATGGCTTGGTTAAGTACTTGTATTCTCTTAGGAACCATTGCTGGAGCCGGTGGCTGGTGGTATTACCAACAATCTCTAGAAACCGTTAAAACTCCATCTCCACTACTTACCCCTTCCTCTAATCCCGTCAATCTTTCTAGTCCTGTCCCTTCTCCTAGTCCTGGGCCTCAAAATATTGATATTAAAACAGCCGATGTTAATACTCTGATCGGGTTAGGGAGTAAACATTTCCAAAATAGTGATTTAATAGCGGGCAGATTAGTTGTGGAGGAATTGCTCGATCGTAAAGCCTTGAAAGAGGCAAAAACTACTCTAGAAGCCGTCAATCCTGCCCAGACTGAGGATGCAAATCTCAACTTTCTCC
>JANMHD010000071.1:0-3063 GCA_031374985.1 Coleofasciculaceae cyanobacterium OTE_70_metabat_329
CCATAAAATTCAAGGAATTGGGGCGGGCTTTGTCCCAGAAGTTCTTAAATTAGAACTAATTGATGAGGTGATTACTATTACAGATGAAGAAGCGATCGCCTACGGCCGCCGTTTAGCCAAGGAAGAGGGGATACTTTCAGGGATTTCCAGTGGTGCAGCTTTAGCCGCCGCCCTTAAGGTAGGGCAGCGCCCGGAAAATGCTGGGAAATTAATCGTCATGATCCAACCTAGTTTTGGAGAGAGATATCTAAGTACTCCGCTATTTCAAGACCCGGAGCAGAGGGTAGCTAGTTTATTGAGTTAATAGCTAAAATTACGGCCAGTATTATAGTGAAAATTTTAGTTAATCCTACTTTCAAAACTCCCTTGCGATCGCAGTCTATCTATTTACCCCAAATTAGTTCCCATCCCCTAACTATTAGTTATAGGGATAGCTTAGATAATTGCCCAAATACTGATAGGAAGTTGCCTTTAGTATTTTTGCATGGGTTTTTAAGTAATCAACATTGTTGGGATGAATTAGTTTCTTTACTTGAGAAAGATCACCGTTGTATTACCTTAGATTTGTTGGGTTTTGGGGCCTCTAGTAAGCCCCAAATTCGCTATGATGTGCCGACAATGGTAAGTTTTGTGATGGAGTTTCTTAAAGTGATGGAAATCGATCGCACCTTAATTGTCGGCCATTCTTTCGGGGCCTGGGTCGGGGCAGCTACGGCTTTATATACTTTGGATCATCCAGATAATTTGCAAATCGCCGGCTTAAGTTTAATTGGGGCGGCGGGAATCCGGGATGATAGCTTTTGTGGGAAGTATGACCAGTATCGCCCCCTACTGTGGTCAACTCCTATAGTAGATTGGGTTTTGAATTTGGCAACTCCCTTGGCAAGACTGACTAACCAACAGGCAGAATTAGAAAAAGTGCGTTGGTTTCGGGCAGAATTAATGGCAAATCCGGCAGCGAGGTCTTTTGTAGTCGATCGCCTTCGTCCTGAAGATGCGGTGGATACCGTAGAGAAAGAAATTCATCGCCTAAATTTGCCAACTTTGGTCATTGCTGGGGAAGAAGATGAGACAATTCCCCTAGGGCATAGTCAAACCTATGCTCAAGAAATCCAAGGGGCTGATTTAGTAATTATCCCCAAAGCTAATCATTCCCTGCCTCAAAGTTATCCCCAAGAAATTTATCACCTCCTCCAAAGTTTTCTCGCCACCCGAATCACCTAGCCATGAATAGCTCTTCTAATACCAGAGGATTAGTTAATATGCATAAGCCCAAAAATAAGCCCCCTTTAATAACTATTGCTTTGGTATTGATTACCTGTTGTTTAACTTATTTAGTCACCGCTTGTAGCAATAGCCAGTTGGTTAATTCATCTGCTGCCGTTCCTCAAGTAGTGATGAGTATTTTGAGTGATGTGAAAACCTTCAACTATGCCTTAAGTCAAGAATCGCCAAATATTTTTGGTTTAACCTATTCCGGTCTAGTTACAGAAAATCCCTTAACTGGAAAAATAGAACCAGAGTTGGCAGAGTCTTGGCAAATTGCTGATAATAAAAAGCAAATTACTTTTATTCTTAAAAAAGATTTGAAATGGTCAGATGGTCAACCCTTAACTGTTGATGATGTAGTTTTTACTTATAATGAAATTTATTTCAACGAAGCTATTCCTAGTAATATTATTGATAGTTTTAAGATTGGAGTTGAACGAAAACTACCTATAGTTAAAAAACTGGACGATCACCGGATAGAATTTACTGTCCCGGAACCTTTTGCTCCCTTTCTAAGTAACTTGAGTACAGCTATTTTGCCAGCCCACGCTCTTCAAGAATCGGTGAGAAATAAAGATCAAGAAGGAAAGCCTTTATTTTTAACTAAATGGGGAGTAGATACCAACCCTCAAGAAATTATTACTAATGGCCCTTATAAACTAGCTAGTTATGCCACTAGTCAACGGATTATCTTTGAGCGAAATCCCTACTTTTGGCGTAAAGATGAACAGGGCAATCAACAGCCTTACATTCAACAAATTGTCTGGCAAATTGTCGAATCTACGGATACGGCTCTATTGCAATTTAGGTCGGGAGGTCTAGATACGATCGGGGTTAGTCCAGAATATTTTTCGCTACTAAAAAAAGAAGAAGAGCGGGGAAAGTTTAATATCTATAATGGCGGAGCGGCTCCCGGAGTTAGTTTTATTTCTTTCAATCTGAATCAAGGAAAACGAAATGGTAAGCCCTTGGTTGACCCGATCAAATCTCGTTGGTTTAATAATCTTCAATTTCGTCAAGCAGTAGCCTATGGAATCGATCGCCAAAGAATGATTAACAATATTTTTCGGGGTTTGGGTGATTTTCAAGATTCTCCTTTATCAGTCCAAAGTCCTTTTTTCTTCAAGCCAGAAGAAGGATTACCTGTGTATAAATATGACCCTAATAAATCTAAAGAACTTCTCAAAAGTGCCGGGTTTAAATATAATGAGCAAGGGCAATTGCTAGATCAACAAGGCAATCAAGTACGATTTAGTTTAATTACTAATGGAGGGAATAAAATTCGTGAGGCCATAGCAACTCAAATTAAGCAAGATTTAGATGCGATCGGCATTACTGTAGACGTGGATACGATCGCCTTTGGAGTATTAGTAGATAAATTAACTAATAGTCTTGATTGGGATGCCCATGTTCTCGGTTTCACAGGGGGGACAGAGCCTAATGATGGCTCAAATATTTGGACTGTTAAGGGAGCCTTACATTCTTTCAATCAAAAACCTCAGCAGGGTAAACCAACTATTGAAGGGCAAGTTGTATTGGATTGGGAACAGAAAATTTCTGATCTCTACATTAAAGCTGCCGGAGAATTAGATGAGGCAAAGCGGCGAGAACTTTATATTGAAACTCAAAAAATCACCCAAGAAAACCTGCCCTATATTTATCTAGTTAATCCTTTATCTTTATCAGCAGTTCGGGATAAAATTCAAGGGATAAAATTCTCGGCTTTGGGGGGTGCTTTTTGGAATATTTACGAACTAAAAATAGCAGAATAATCTTGATCCCCCCTAGCCCCCC
>JANMHD010000079.1:0-5188 GCA_031374985.1 Coleofasciculaceae cyanobacterium OTE_70_metabat_329
GAGATATTAGAATCCTGTCAGAACAAAAGAATGATGACCTAGATAAACTGGATTTAGATTTCTCGATCGCCGACCTGTTAAACAGCAAACTGCCCGAACTTTACCGTAATTTATTTACTATTTCCCAAGAAAATCTAGAAATAGAAAGTCTCTTTGGCAATATCGTCTTAGGGGCGACTAATAACATTACAATCGAACCTCTTCAGAACAATCGCCTTGATTTTAGGGGCGGGATTGCCAATTCTCTTACTTTTATTGCTGATAGCGATCGAGACGGGAACGGCTCCTTCACTATGCGGGGCAATGACACTATTTTTACCGGGGGGGCAAACCTAGTTATCCGGGGTGCAGGCATCGACCTTTACCGGATTGATAGTACGTATACTCCTCCTCAAGGGACTACAGATAGCAATGTTTCTAGTCTTATCAATACCTCTCTCAGCCTCAATATCCCAGAAAATACCCCTTTAACGGAAAATGCTGGAAGTATTAATCTCCAGTCATCGCAAAACCTGATTATTCGGGGGGGCTTGGATGCTAGTAGTATTGCGGGAACAGGCGGAAGAGTAGACTTGCAGGGAAATCGCTTAGAAGTCCGGGGCGATATTAATACAAGTTCCATTATTGGTAACGGTGGCGCAATTGCTCAAATTAGTACCCTGAATCTGAATACCGCTAATCTGAACACTAGTTCCCAAATTGGTAATGCCGGAATTATTGATCTCATTAGCACCTTAGGGACAATTACCACCGCAGATATCCAAGCCTCTTCCCAAACTGGGAATGGAGGAGCAGTAAACCTTGGGGCACTAGGAAGTATGGCTATCGGGGGAATTAATACTAGTAGTGTCCGAGGGAATGCCGCAGCAGTAAATTTATCTAGTCAGCAGGGAAGAGCAACCATTACGCAAGTTAATACTAGTTCCATTGAGGGGAACGGGGGGACGATCGATCTAGGGGCATCTCAAGCACTATTAACTGGCAATTTGAATACTAGTAGCAATCGGGGTAACGGCGGCAATATTACCCTAAGTAGTCAGCGAGAAAATCTCATAACTGGGGAATTAAATTCAAGTTCCAACCAAGGTGTTGGAGGCAATGCAGATTTATCCAGCCGGGAAGCGATCGTCACTCAAGGAATTAATACTACCAGCACTAGGGATCGTGGTGGTAATATCCTGATTACTAGTCAGGCGGGGGGGATTAATACTGGCAGTCTAGATGCTAGGGGACAAACCAGCGGACTGATTACCCTTAGTGCAGTCCAGAATATATTTAATCTAGAAGGAATCTTTAGTGGTAGTGGTGGGGGGATTAACCTCAGTAGTAGCAATGGCGGGATTAGTACTGGGCTGCTGAGTACTCGCCATAATGGAGATGGGGCGGGGATTCAAGTTATAGCTAGAGAAAATTTATTGCTAGGGGCGATCGACAGCCGAGGAGATGCCAATGGGACAGGGGGCAATATTACTCTGAACAGCCTAGGTAATATTAGAATTATCAATACTTTTGACCTTGTTGATTTTACTTCTTTCTCAGTTACAAACCCTAGTTTAAATCCCCTTATAAATGCCAGTATTGCCAGCAATGGAGGCTTGGGGGGCGGCAGTATCACCCTAAATCATGGGGGCGATAAACCCATTAATCCCTTTATTATTGGTAATGCCAGCCTCAACGGGACAGCCGGAGCCATTACTAACGGTACAACTAGTCTTCTAACTCCCCCAAATCAAGTAATTACTACAGGTTTGATTCAAGGTGATATCAGGATCAATGCCGCTCTCTATGTGGCACCGCCTACGCCTCAACCACCCCGTCCTCCTAGACCTACTCCTACTCCTACGCCTACTCCCACGCCTACTCCCACGCCTCGACCACCCCGTCCTCCCAGACCTACACCTACTCCCACACCTACTCCCACACCTACTCCAACTCCTCGTCCCCCCCGCCCCCCTCGCCCTACTCCACCTCCTTTAGAGCAGGCTCCTCGAACCCCAGAAATCAGGGAAGATTCTGGCATAGAAACAGCCCCAGAGATTCCCCAAATTAATAGTTTGGCTAATAGAGTAGCGAATGAATCAGCCGTGGCCGCATTGGAGGAAAACTTCTCTAAGGAATACAGTAGTTATCTCAACCTAAATAATCCTGTCCGCAATCTTTCTTTAGCAGAAACTAAGCAAATTTTGGGAAATATTGAAAGTAATACAGGGGTACGATCGGCTCTGGTCTATGTTAATTTTACGGATTCAGTTCCTACGGGAATTAGTCAAGCTAATCAAGCTGGAGAAAAAAATTCTGTATCCGCCACTAGCCAGTTAGAAGTGATGGTGGTGACTGTTCAAGGGGAAATTATCCGGCGGCAAATTCCTGAAAGTAATCGAGCCTTAGTGCTACGGACTGCCCAAGAGTTTCGCTCCCAAGTTACCAATATTCGTAATCCCCAAGCTTTTCTTAATAGTTCCCAGCAAATTTACAATTGGCTGATTACTCCTATTGATGCCGACTTACAGCAGCGTGGGGTAGATAATTTAGTGTTTATTATGGATAGTGGAATGCGATCGCTGCCCTTAGCCGCTCTTCATGATGGTGAAAAATTTATTATCGATCGCTACAGTGTGGGAATGACTCCTAGCTTAAGTTTCACTAGTCCGGGCTACCGAGATCTACGTAATAGCCGAGTCTTAGCCATGGGGGCTGCTACCTTTACAGATGTTGAACAACCTCCCTTACCAGCGGTTCCCACAGAGTTAGCCATGATTGCGACTCAACTTAGGTGGGGCAGCTATTTTCTAGATGGTGATTTCACTTTTAATAATTTGCAGAATCAAGTAAGGCAACAAAATTTAGGTATTATTCACCTTGCAACTCATGCTTCTTTCATGAGAGGGGATGCGAGTAAATCCTATATTCAACTCTGGGATTCTCAACTACGGCTAGACCAACTCCAAACTATGGGCTGGAATAATCCCCAAGTAGATTTATTAGTTCTCAGTGCTTGTCAGACTGCCATTGGCGATCGGCAGGCAGAATTAGGATTTGGGGGTGTAGCAGTAAAATCTGGAGTGCGATCGGCGATCGCTAGTCTCTGGCAGGTAAGCGATGAGGGAACTCTAGGGCTAATGACAGATTTTTATCAAGCCCTACGGCGGTCTCCCATCAAAGCCGAAGCACTCCGCCAAGCACAACTGGCAATGCTACGGGGAGAAGTCAGAATCCAAAATGGTGAACTAATCACTAATACAAGGCGTTTTCCTCTGCCCCCAGAACTTACTAATCTCACAAGTCAAGAATTCACCCACCCCTACTACTGGGCAGCCTTCACTATGATTGGCAGTCCTTGGTAAGTTATGCCAAATCCGGTTTACATAGCACAGCACTTTGTAGATTACTAGATGGCAATTTGCTGTAAATGTAGGGGTAGATCAATTATAAAAGTTGTTCCTTGGTGGGGAGTAGAAATACATTTAATTTCACCCTGGTGTTTACCAGTAATAATTTGATAACTGATAGATAAGCCCATGCCTGTACCCTTGCCTATGGATTTAGTAGTAAAGAATGGATTAAATATTTTCTGACGTATTTCCTCAGGCATTCCTAAGCCATTGTCCATAATACTAATTCTTAGCTGATTTTGTGAGCTTAGTTCAGTCCGAATTGTGATTTGTAGCATAGTAGAAGTTAGGGAACTGCTAACAATTTTAGAGGAGAAAGAATTAGATTTTTTTGAGCTATTATCTCCCTTGTGAACAGATAATTTTAGAGTTTTTTCAGGATGAAGAGGAGTTTCTCCTGAGACATCACTAAGGTAGCGGAAGGAATCCTCTAGAGCATCGATCGCATTAGCCAAAATATTCATAAATACCTGATTTAACTGCCCAGCATAGCATTCCACTAATGGTATATCCCCATACTCCTTAACCACCTTAATTTCAGGACGTTCATAATTAGCTTTAAGACGGCTCTGAAGAATCATTAAAGTGCTATCAATACCTGTATGAATATCCACAGGTTTGTAATCTGATTCGTCCATTCGGGAGAAATTCCTTAGGGATAAAACTATTTTTTGAATTCTATCTGTACCCACTTTCATAGAAGATAACATTTTGGGAAAGTCTTCCATTAAAAAGTCAATCTCTCCATCTTCTAGGGCAGTTATAATTTCTTGAGAAGGAAGAGGATAATAATTTTGATAAAGGCTAACTATTTGCAATAAAGTATGGGCATAATCCATGGCATGGCCTAGATTACCAGCAATAAAATTTACTGGGTTATTAATCTCATGGGCAACTCCAGCCACCAATTGTCCTAGGCTAGACATTTTTTCTGTTTGAACTAACTGGGTTTGGGCTTGTTGTAAATCCTTTAGGGCTTTGGATAATTCGCTAGTCCTTGCTTCTACGCGGATTTCTAGTTCTTGGGTGAGCTTTTGGAGTGCCTCATCTGCCCGTTGGCGATCGCTAATTTCTGCTTGCAGTTGACTATTTTGCCGATCGAGTTCTTCTTCAGCTAGTTGTTTACTTTCTTCACTCAGAACTAACCACCAACTGCCGATACCCAACAGCACCACTAAAGGGGCGTAGAGTTGACCAAAGATAACCGGGGATAAGTCTAGACTGCGAGAGGCTTGGTAATAAACTAAGGCAAAAACTACAGCGGTTATCCCTGTTGATAGAGCAAAAAATCCACTAAATCTAGTTAGTCTTAAACCCAGCAAAGGCGGAATTTTATCTTGGAAAAACCCTTGGATAGTAGTTTGGATAAATCTTTCTAAGTTATCATCACTAGGCTTACAGCTATCATGACACCGAGCATCAAGGCTACAGCATAGGGAACAAATGGAGCCATCATAGACGGGGCAATAGGCGGTATCAGGGATTTCATAATCTTGTTCACAAATACAGCAAGTTATAAGAGATTGCCCCTCTAAGGTAGTAGCTTGAGTATTGGCTCTGGCAATATAATATTTTCCCTTGGTTAGAAAGGCAATTAGGGGAGAAAGAACAAAGGCAATACCCAAAGCGAGGAAAGGGGCGTAGGCTTGGGGATAAGCTCCAAAAACTCCCACAAAAGCAAGGATGGAAATTATCGAAGCAACACTCATCGCCCCGAAACCCACAGGATTAAAGTTGTAGAGATAAGCTCGCTTAAATTCAATATAACTAGGACTTAGACCCAAGGGTTTATTAAT
>JANMHD010000098.1:0-6470 GCA_031374985.1 Coleofasciculaceae cyanobacterium OTE_70_metabat_329
ATCGAAGATTATAGTGTTGGCTTAATGCCTTCCTTAACTTTGACCGATACCACCTATAGTTCCCTCAAAGATTCTCAAGTTTTGGCCATGGGAGCCGATCGCTTCGTGGTTGAGAAACCCCTGCCCGGAGTTCCCGTAGAACTAAGTGCCATCAATCAAATCCGGGGCGGAAATATCTTTTTCAATGAAAACTTCACTTTGAGTAATCTCCGGCAGAATCGCCGCCCAGAACAAAGAATCGTTCATCTAGCGACTCATGGTTCCTTCTCTGGGGATAAAACCAACTCCTACATTCAGCTTTGGGGAGCAGAAAAACTAACTCTAGACCAAATTCGCTCCTCAGGTTTTGGTACTCCCCCGGTAGATTTGTTAGTCCTCAGCGCCTGTGAAACCGCCCTAGGAAATAGGGATGCCGAACTAGGTTTTGCTGGGTTAGCCGTCATTTCTGGGGTGAGGTCTGCCCTAGCGAGTCTATGGCAAGTCAGCGATGGAGGCACAATGGGTTTAATGACTGAATTTTATCAACAACTCCAAACCACAACCACCAAATCTGAGGCACTACGACAGGCACAGTTGGCAATGCTCCGGGGCGAAGTTCGTTTAGAGAGCGGCAGTCTAGTTACCCCCAAGGGGAATTTTGCCCTGAATGAGGAGTTGAAGCGCTTGGGCGATCTTCGCCTGACCCATCCTTTTTTCTGGAGCGCCTTCACCATGATCGGCAACCCCTGGTAGGTATGCAAGACCAACCTTGGGGTCAATTAAAGCTACAAATGCTGACTGGTCTCAAGAGGTGACAGAGAAGCTAAAAGAATTGCTGTAAATTGGGCTTCGACTGCGCTCAGCCCACACTACCTGTTCCCTAAGATTATCCTTAGCTTAGCGCCAGCCGTCCCACGATTCATTGAGGATAGAGGTATTAGGGAAAGCGGTGTAATTTTCCTGCTGATTAAGGGTTTGGCGTAACTCTTCTAAAAATGGTTCTGGTTGGGGTAAATCATCAACTAACTGGTAGGGCATTACCCCTTTTTTTAGGGAGAAATTGATCGTACTGGCAGCAGCAGCACCCACAGACCATTCAAAACTGTGAACTCGATAGGCAGCAGCCGCAATCTGGCTAGTGGCAATACTTTTCCCCCCAATAATCAAGTTATCTAGCTTTTGGGGGATCATTGCCCGGAGGGGAATTTGGAAAGGGTAGGTTTGGCTTTCTCCTTGGCGCTTGCCCGGAAATTCGTAATTGCCTGGTGCTTCGTGGGGACTGAGAGCCATGCAGGGATGGAAATCAATATTGTAATGCCCAATCCCTACCGAGTCCGGGAAGATGGCCGATCGATCTCTACCCCGAATCTGGTCAGCAATGCCGGGAGTGAGGAGCCGATTCAGCATATCCCAACCTCCTAAAGCAACGCCTAAAGTCCTCTGAGTCTGAGCATCTAGGGTAAGGCGATATATTGCATCATCGTAGGTACGGCGAGAAATATCGATTTCTGTCACCGCAAAACCTTGGTTATAGCCCCAACTAGGACGACCAATAATTCTCCTGCCCTCCCGCAGATAGGGATATTTTGATAAGCCATGGACAGTTCCCATGGGGGAATCTAAGCCAGTCAAGAGGCGATTATTAGGGTTAGGCTTTTTCACTTCATCACCTAACTGAGAATCCGTAGTTCCAGATACTAGCCAATAGAAAAAACCTAAGGAGGATCTTTCGGCATTAAATAAAGTTTCTGTTCGTAAGCCCCCCTGCCAACCACCGGATTTTAATTGCCCTGTAGCTAATAACTGATCACGACTATAAATTAAATTATCTGCTTCAGTACCGGGACGGTAATCATTTCCCCAAGTCCAGTTCTGCATAGAAATATCACCGGGTTGGACTGCGGTGTAGCCAAATACTCCAAACCTTACGGCTGGGGCATTACGCCCATTGGGATTCCAAATACGGCGGTAGGTGAACAACAAGCCAAAATCCGCAAAACGAGGTGCTTCATAGCTATAGTAGGGGGCATACTGGTCATAGAAACTAGGCCGGGGATTATCTTGAGGGGTATCCTTAGCTTCCATCGCAAAGGTGTAGGTGAAACCTTGGGTGCAGTAGGGAAAGCTGGTATCTAAGGGCGCCGAGGGTTCTTCCCAAGACCGGGGATCAATCCCCAAACGATAAGGTACATCAGCAAGAGCTACTAATTCCCCAGTTTCGGTGGCATCTACTACATACCAGTTAGGTAATTTAGTTTGTTCTAGGTCTTGCTCTGGAGATTGCTTAGAAGATTCTGGAAGCTTGGGGACAAAGAGAGTAATAGTTTTGTTGAAGCGGGGCGAATTTTCGTAGGTGAAGCTATCGTCGATCGTTTGCGATAGAGGCTCAGTATTTAACGGTGGTGTGCCGGGGGCGGGTTGATGCTGGATACCCACAGCGGAGTTGATAAAGTTCCCCTGTTGATTGACGGTCAAATCTTTAATGACAGTATTGGGAAACCATTTCAGAGTACCTCTACCTTTCTGGGCAGCTTCTGTAAGAATTTCCGTGAGGACTTTGTGGCCATCACCGGGTAAGAAACAGGAGGTACTAACCCAACAACCACCGGGATTTGATCGATCGTAATACTTCAGGATACGATCGCGAAACTGTAAATATCCCCTCGGAAAAAATTGCTGCTCCCGCTGAGTTGTCCGTTCATCTAGGGCGGAAGTACCTTGAGAAGAAATTTGCCCACCGACCCAATCGGTAATTTCCGTTAGGCAGACAGTTCTGCCTGCTAATAAACCTTCGTAGGCCGCCGCCGATCCAGCTAATCCGCCACCAACGATCAACATATCACAACTGATAGTTTGGTCAATACGGGGTGGCGTAGTAAGGGCAGAGCCGGGTAGAGAAGTAAAGAGAAAAGAGAAAATGGCTAGTAAAAATAAATTAGCTTTTGGAAGGGAACATTTCACGGGCATCACTTAGAAACTACTTAGGAATTACTTAGAAACTACTTAGATATTACTTAGATATTAATTGAGTATTACAGCAAATTTAATTCTGGTAAGCCAAGTTATTGATCTTCAAGTCCACCTTTTTTCTAGCGTAGCGGCACGTTAGTGCGGGGCTTTAAGCCCTTTGTGCATACAAGAAAAGGGGGATCGTCTTATGGCACGTCTGAATGCAAATTGCTGTAATTGAGTATTATTTGTATAGTAGCTGAAATATCAACTTAAGCTTTACTAGAAATTTATCTGAAGTATTATTGTAACTAATTTAATTATTTAGTGCTGAGTAAGATTCTGAAGTAAATTGTAAGGGCAGTTTAATTATAAATTCTGTTTCTTTCCCTAGCACAGAAGTCCAATCTAATACTCCATGATGGCGTTTGGTTATGATCTGATAACTAATAGATAATCCTAACCCAGTTCCTTTGCCGATCGGTTTAGTAGTGAAGAAGGGATCGAATAATACAGGACGAACACTTTCAGGAATACCTAAACCATTGTCGGTAATCCTGATAATTATCCAGGATCCATCGATCGCCTCTGTTTGAATCCGAATGGTTGGTGGGGAAGAAGAGGTGGGCAGACTTTGGTTTTCTGCTATGGCATCGTTTGTGCAACGGGACTCCAAAGAGTCGTTCGCACAGCGTGACTCTAAAGAGTCAATCGCATTAGTTAATAAATTCATAAATACTTGATTGATCTGCCCTGCTAAACACTGTACAAGGGGTAACTTACTATAGTTTTTAATTATCTGAATTTCTTGATGATTACCCTTGGCTTTGAGTTGGTTTTGGAGAATCATTAAAGTGCTATCAATCCCTTCGTGGATATCAACTTCCTTAGCACCTTCTTCATCCATTCGGGAGAAATTTCGGAGGGATAAAACAATTTTTTGAATGCGATCGGCTCCTAGTTTCATAGAAGATAATATCTTTGGTAAATCCTCTAGTAAAAACTCTAATTCATCCTCATCAGTATTCTCTAGAATCTCTCCTACCGGCTGGGGATAATGAGAGCGATAGAGTCCTAGTAAGTGCATTAAATACTTCATGTATTCTTCCACATGAGTAAGATTACCGTAGATGAAATTGACAGGGTTATTAATCTCATGGGCAACTCCAGCTACTAATAGTCCTAGGCTAGACATTTTTTCCGTTTGGACGATCTGGGCCTGATTTTGGCGTAGTTGCTTGAGGGTTTCGCTAAACTGGCGGGCTTGCATGGCAGAGGCCTCTGTGAGGGCATGGAGCCGGGCTTCGCTTTCTTCTAGTTGATCTTGGATTGTTTGGTATTGGATATCCAAGGATTGACGATCGTAGACTGCCTGCTGTAGTTCTACTGTCTTAGTCTGTAATCTTGCATTCAACTCATGAACAAGATCATGCCAGCACTCTTGCTGCCCCTCAGCCAATAGAGAACAACTACTAACATCAAGAGGGGGTAAATCCTGTACTTGATTACCTTGATATTTCCCTGCCATAACTTTTATCTCCTCTAAAATTAACTATCTAAGACAATTTCTTAGATTTCCTAAAGATTTCTATAGATCCCTTGGCTGATCTAAATTCTTGTCTCCAGATATTCCTTACCGGTTATGGGGAAAATTAAGCCGGGACAGACATCAATTCCTCGGCATCATAGTGCGCTCTGTGGTAACGAGGATCAAAGCCTCGGGGAAATTGGGTAGCATCCGTGTAGAGCGATCGAGCAAAATTTGCCTCCCCAAATTCTACATCCCGCAGATCAGCCCCTCGGAGATCCACCGCTTGCAATTGCGCCAAGGTCAGAACTGCCAAACGCAGGCTTGCATTACTTAGATTAGCGGCTGTC
The DNA here is from genome assembly GCA_031374985.1 of Coleofasciculaceae cyanobacterium OTE_70_metabat_329. Classification (GTDB taxonomy): domain Bacteria; phylum Cyanobacteriota; class Cyanobacteriia; order Cyanobacteriales; family JAAUUE01; genus JAAUUE01. Next base: position 4,807 of record JANMHD010000098.1, read on the forward strand.
AGATTAGCCCCCGTCAAGTTTGCTCCGTTCAGTTTTGCCTCACTTAAGTTAACCCCAGCCAAATCTACCCCTTGCAAATCCACACTATTAAGATAAGCACCCCGGAGCTTAACCCCATTCAGGAGAGCTCCTTGAAGATTTGCTCCACTTAGCCTTGCGCCACTCAAATTTGCCCAACTTAGATTTGCCCCCCGGAGATTAGCCAAGCGAAGATTAATTCCTCGCATATCTGCCCCGCTCAGGTTGACATTCTCTAAATTTGCTTCCCGTAAACTTACGCCAAAAAGGTTAGCTCCACTAAGCTTGGCTCCCTTAAGATTTGCCTTTATCAGGCTGGCTCCGTGGAGGTTAGATTTATTTAGATCTGCCCCAGCCAGATTGCCATAACTGACCTTGGCAAAACTTAAATCTGCTCTTTGCAAGAATGCCTGATTAAGATTAACTTTTGTAAGATTAGCTCGACTAAGGTTTGCAGATACCAAGTAGGCTGAGGGAAGTACGGCTTGATCTAAATTTGCTCCAGCGAGGATAATTTCAGCTAAGTTGACTCCGGGTAAGTTTACTTGGACAAGATTTACATTCCTAAAATCTCTTTGACCTTCTAGATATTGTTGAAGGATTTCATAATCATACATTTTATGCCTCTACTAATTACTTATAGCTTTACTTAGGGCAAATCCTTGACAATTTCTTAACTTCCTTAGTTTAAGTTAGGGGAATTTTCTCAATAGCCCTATCCTTAATTTTCTCTTAAATGTACTAATTAATACAAAATTTGTAAAATTCCATACATTTTTTAATAATTTCGTTACTTTCCGAAATATATAGCAGGCCAAAAGCTCTACTCTGAAAAGTATTTTCCCTCCACAGAAAATTCAGCTAAGGAAATAAGCTGAATCCGTTGCTGATTAGGAATGGTATCTCTCATGGCTTGGGTATTGTAGCCCCAATCTGCTAAAAATAATTTTACTGACTCTAAGGCTGGCAAACTTGCAATTTGTTCTAGAGTTTTCAGGCGGTCTTCTACAAACCAGAGAGTTACCAATTGGGGATTATTAGTCAGGAGTGATTGAAGAATTTCTGATTTGGGACACTTAGTTTCTTTGCCAAAAATTGCCGATCGAGGCACATCAATCCCCGATCGAGTCAGGAGTTCTTTGATAAACCGTCCTTCTTTGGTACTAATAATTAATATTTCTATCCCCAAATTTTGAGCTTGCTGAATCTGGGCTGCAACACCGGGATAAAATTCGTGATAACTTAACCAATCAGCTACATCTTCAGTAATCCATTGATCCCTTAAGCTATCCACAATATTGGCAATTTCTGGGGCTTGAAGATGTTCAGTAATGATAATTTGTTGGACGATCGCTCCCCAGTCCTCTAAAATAGCTCCGGCGGTAAACCCCAATTGTAAAGCTCTGAGTACTACGGGCATTTCCCAACCAGTTTCTACCACGGGGCGCAAGTTATAGAAATCCTGCCGCCATGTTTCTGAAGTGATTTCTAGGTTAGCAACCAAATCCTGCTGCCAAATCTGCCCATAAGCTCGTCTGGCAATTTCAAAATATTCTCGTAAGCCATTGCAGATAACCCCATCAAAATCAAGGGCAAGAATTTTCTGATTAGAGAATCGATCGGGCATAATTCTCAATTTAACTAGG
>JANMHD010000171.1:0-4915 GCA_031374985.1 Coleofasciculaceae cyanobacterium OTE_70_metabat_329
GTTCAGGCCAGCCCATAGTTGAGAAAGGCCACAATCCAGAGGAGAACCATGTATCTAATACATCTGGATCTTGTTCTAGTTGAACTTGCTCACCGAATCTAGCGATCGCTTCTGTTCTGGCCTCTTCCCCATTAGCAGCCACAATATAGGGAGTCTCGTCAGTAATTTCGCCCCCAGTTTCACTCACAGCATACCAAGCTGGAATTTGATGACCCCACCATAGCTGGCGGGAAATGCACCAATCCTTGAGGCTAATCAGCCAATCTCGATATACCTTAGTCCAACGCTGGGGAACAAAGGCAGGAGAAGTGTCTTGATCTAGCAATTCTAGGGTTTTATTAGCTAGGGGACGGATCTTCACAAACCATTGAGTAGACAGTAAGGGTTCTACGGGAACTTTACCCCGATCGCTATAGGGAACCGTATGTTTATATTCTTCAGTGCGTACCAACACCCCTTCTGCCTCTAGGCGTTGCAACACATTCCGCCGAGCTACAAACCTATCCTGCCCTTGGTATTCCCCGGCATTTTCATTCAGAGTCCCGTCCCGGTTCATGATGTTGATGAAGGGCAAATTATGACGTTTCCCCATCTCAAAATCGTTGAAATCATGGGCAGGGGTGACTTTGACGCAACCTGTACCAAAGGTACGATCGACCAATTCATCACCAATGACGGGAATTTCTCGCCCCACGATCGGCAGTTTGATGGTTTGACCAATAAAAGATTTGTAGCGATCGTCCTCTGGATGCACTGCTACTGCTGTATCTCCTAGCATAGTCTCTGGTCTGGTGGTGGCAACTTCTAGATAGCCTGCACCACTACTCAGGGGATAACGGAAATGCCACAGATTCCCGGCAGTTTCTTTATTTTCTACTTCTAGATCAGACACAGCAGACTGGGAAGCGGGACACCAATTAACTAAATAATTTCCCCGATAAATTAAGCCTTCTTTGTGTAACTGACGAAAAGCTGTAATCACTGCTTGAGATAAACCGGGATCCATAGTGAAGCGTTCCCGTGACCAATCTACCGAGACTCCTAAGCGGCGTAGTTGATTGACGATCGTCCCCCCGGATTCTGCCTTCCACTGCCAAGCCCGCTCTAGAAATTGCTCCCGCCCTAATTCTTTGCGGGTTTTGCCCTCTGCCTTGAGTTGTTTTTCTAAAATAGTCTGGACTGCAATACTGGCATGATCTGTCCCCGGCAACCATAGGGTATTTCTTCCCTGCATCCGCTGGTAGCGCACCAAGGTATCAATGAGGGCATTCTCGAAGGCGTGACCCATGTGCAGGCTCCCGGTAACGTTGGGAGGGGGAATGACGACACAGTAGGGCTGTCCCGGATGATTGGGGTCGGCTTTGAATATCTGATGAGATTCCCAAAATTCCTGCCACTTGGCTTCAGTGGTAGCGGCATCGTACTGGGTGGCTAGAGTCGGGATAGTCATGGGGAAAAATAGGAAAAATTGCAATCACCCTTAATTTTGCCACAGGTGAGGATGGGTAGCAACTTTACATTGTCAAATAGGTACTTGCCTGAGCCGAATTGCAACATCACCATAACGATCGCTAGATAACAATAAATTTAAGCTACCTTAAACTTATCCATTTCTTGATGTAAATTTTGGGCGACTTGATTTAGTTGAGCGATCGCATGATTGATTTCTCGTAAAGAAGCTACGGTTTGGAGAGAATTAGCACTTAATTGAGACATAGACTCACTGATTTGATCTGCTCCTAAAAATTGAGCTTCCATACCCTGACTAACTACTTCATATTTCGGTGTTAGTTCTTGAACTTGCTCAATAATATGTCCAACCTTATTACTAATATTTACGACATCTTCTACACTTTTCCCTACTTCCGCCGTAAACTTATCCATTTCCATTACTCCCGTAGAAACTGATGATTGCATCTGTCTAACCATTTGTTCAATATCTATAGTAGAAATTGCCGTTTGATCGGCTAATCTTCTAATTTCCCTTGCCACCACGGCAAAACCTAGACCATATTCTCCAGCTTTTTCTGCTTCTATGGCAGCATTTAATGATAGTAAATTAGTTTGATCAGCCAACTTAGTAATAGCTACAACCACATCACTAATATTATTAGCTTTTTTACTAATAATTTCTAGCTTAGAGGTAATAGAATTAGTAGCTTCCATAAGTTGTTGCATAGTCGCTCCCATGCGTAATAAATCCTTTTGACTATCACTAGCAGCAATGTTTGTTCCTTGAGATAATCTAGTTACTTCTTGGACTGTTTTGACTAATTCTTTAGAGTTAGCAGATATTTCTTTAGATGTGGCAGTTACTTCATTAGTTGAGGCTAATTGTTCTGTAACGCTTGTTTCCAGTTGTTTACCTGATGCGGCTATTTGGGTAGATGAGGCAGTGACTTGAATCCCGGATTGTTGCACTTGATAAATTATTCTATTAAGGTTTTTCGTCATATAGTCAAAAGACATCATTAGTTTATTAATTTCGTCTTTGCTATTAGAGCTTACTGCAATTTGCGTGGTTAAATTACCAATAGATATTTCCTTAGCAAAGCCTACCGCTCTATTGATCTGAGTAGTGATTTGCCGAGCAATAATAATTCCTAAAGTGATGGCAATAACTAGACATAGGATAATTCCTATAATCATAAGAGATGATGCTATTATCATATCTTTTCCTGAATCCTGACTTATGGATTTTCCATCAGATTGATTAAATTTTAATAAAGAGAAAATACTTTCATCAGTTTGTCTAAAAGCAACATATCCTTCCCGAAGAGTATATTCATTTAACTTTTTATAGGCAGCGATCGCTTTTTGGGCAGATACCATTTCTGGAGAATTAGCCTTGCCCTGTCTAGTTAACTCTAAAGCAGTTTCCCAAGGATTGACTAATCCTAAATTTCGATATTCTAATTCTGACTTCATAAAGAGTTTATGAGATTGCTCCCACTTATCCCAGCCCCGGCGAAGTTCTATATATAGCTCTTTTTCTGTATCCTTTTTTTCAGTAAGTTCATATTCTTTGAATCCTTCATTAATCCGTAGCCAAGTATTATCAATTTCTATTAAGGCAGCTTGTCTTTCTTCGGGGGTTATATAGGGATTGATTAATAATCTCTGTAAGCTATCAATTCTGCTTTGACCCTCATTAATCTTGCCGATACTATCTAGGCTAGGAACAATATCAATAATGAAGTCATTAATGTAAAATGACAATCTAGAAGCTGTCATTAATCCTACTATGCCAACGAATAAAATTAATGTTGACATCAACAAAAATGTGCTAATTAACCGCACGCTTAAACTTGTATTTTTTAGCATTGTATGTCAGTATATTGTTCTTAGTATTTTTTGTAAAATCTATTCTAACCAAAATATTAAGGGCTTATTTCTACTATAGGCAGGATATTTATATATTTTGATAAAAAGAACTAAAAAATGACTGATCTTCTGCCTAGGCTCCAAGAATTTGTTGATTATGCTCAAACTTTGCGGGGGGATGAGAAGGGCGAGGCTCAGGTGTTTTGCGATCGACTCTTTCGGTCTTTTGGTCATGCTGGATGTAAGGAAGCTGGGGCAACTCTAGAATTTCGGGTGAAGGCGAAGGGGAAAAGTACTAAGTTTGCGGATTTGTTTTGGGAATCTCGGTTATTGCTGGAGATGAAGAAGCGGGGTGAGAAGCTAGAAAGGCATTACCAGCAGGTTTTTGAGTATTGGCTAGAGCTTGTGCCAAATCGCCCGAAGTATGTGGTGTTGTGCAATTTTGATGAGTTTTGGATCTATGATTTTGATGTACAGATGCGGGAACCAGTCGATCGCATTTCTCTAAAGGATTTGCCCGATCGTTATACTGCCCTAAATTTCCTATTTCCAGAGCATCGAGAGCCAATATTTAATAACAACATAGTTGCTGTTACTCGTGTGGCGGCGGCTAAGGTGGCGGGGGTTTTTAATAGGTTAGTAAAGCGCAATGAGAACCCCGAAAAGGCGCAGAGGTTTATTCTTCAGTGTGTGGTGGCGTTGTTTGCAGAGGATATTGATCTGTTGCCGAGGGGCTTGTTTACGGAGTTGTTGGGGGATTGCAAAAAGAAGGGGGGGAGTTCCTACGATTTGATTGGCGGTTTGTTTCGGCAAATGGGGAGCGATAGACCAGCCCCGGTGAATAGTCGGTATTATGGGGTGCAATATTTCAATGGGGGGATTTTTTCGGTAGTGGAGGCGATCGATCTAACTTTTGCGGAGATTGATCTGCTTTTGGAGGCGGCGGCGGAAAATTGGTCGAAGGTGGAGCCAGCGATTTTTGGGACGTTGTTTGAATCAAGCATGGGGAAGGAGGAACGGCACGCTCTGGGGGCGCACTACACTAGTGAGGCGGATATTCAAAAGGTGATTTTACCGACAATTATTCGACCGTGGCGAGAACGGATTGAGGTGGCAAAAACTCTGAGAGATTTATTAAATTTGCGCCAAGAAATGACGGAATTTAAGGTACTTGATCCGGCGTGTGGTAGTGGAAATTTTCTTTATGTTGCCTACCGAGAAATGAAGCGACTAGAGGCGGAGTTAATTATCAAGATTCAGGAGAATTTTAGCGATCGATCTACTTCTAATCTAGATACAATTTCTTTGATTCAAACAAAACAATTTTACGGGATGGATATTAAGCCTTTTGCGGTGGAGTTGGCGAAGGTGACTTTAATGTTGGGGAAAAAGTTAGCGATCAATGAGGGAACAAATTTACTTTATGGAACTCAAACTAACATATTAGTAGAATTAGATAAGCCTTTACCTCTAGATAATTTGGATGCCAATATTCGTTGTCAAGATGCGTTGTTTTCTGAATGGGAACCAGTTGATGCGATCGTAGGTAATCCGCCATTTTTGGGAGGTAATCGCCTGCGGCTAACAATTG
>JANMHD010000201.1:0-17129 GCA_031374985.1 Coleofasciculaceae cyanobacterium OTE_70_metabat_329
CGCTTAGATATTTTTATCTAATAAATCTAGAACCCTCTAAATCTCCCTTTCAAGGGAGACCTTGAAGATTTCCGTCCCTCGCATCTCAATAGAATCAACGCCAGAGGCGGTTTTCTAAGTCTCTTAGTTGCCGTTCTAGGCGATCGATCCTACCCCGGAGTTCATCTACTTCGGGCTGTCTGGGGACACCAATATCCTGAAACATATTACGGAGTTGGCGATCCATCTGTTCTTCCCAGTTGGCAGTTTCTGGCTTAATCTGTTGCATTAATTCATCTACCAAGGCTTTTGCTTGCTCTGGATTGATCTTGCCTTCTCTAACCCATTCATCACTAACCTCCCGTAGTTTCTCCGCTACGATCGAAGTTGTCCCCACACCCACCATCAATAATTGCTTAATCCAGTTGTTGGTATCCATACTATGTTTTGACTTGCCTACAGCATTAATTACCCTTCTTAGCTAATATTAACGAAAAATAGCAAGGAATAGGGTTTTAGGTAGGGATATTGGGCGACTTCTCAATAAAACTGAAATTATTTATCAGTTATTTCTTAACTCAAGTTGACAATTAGGTTAGCAGGCACTAACGAGATAGTAAAGATTAGCAAAATTTAGTTGTGATCTACAATACATTGGAGTTAAATTAAAACTATCGAAGTAGAAAAACTTCTACCGAAAGAATAAAGAACCAAATCTAAATTAAATAAGGAGGAAAAGCTACTGGTTCCTTTGATGTTTTTGTTAGCTTCCGACCTAACAGCCATACCCAAACAAGAGTCGGGTAATTCCCTACCTTTCTGAGGAGAGCAATGTAACTGAGGGATTACTAAATTCAGTAAATAACTAGCCTTAAAATTTAGTGGTCAAGACTCAGAACATCTCTAAATTGCAAATTATATTATATAGGGAAAACTCCCTTGATTCCCAGCCCTGGGTTGAGCAGGTAAAGCAAGAGATACTAATGATTTACCTAGCTGTTATGGCTAACATATTTGATGTAAACAATTCCAAAATAATTAACAAGTTAACAATAACAACATTCCCAATTTATCTTTTGGGGTGTTGTTATTTGTTTCGTATAGCATTAATATTCCCTAAATTTTATTGCCTAACATTAATTAATCCTTCTGGGATAGTCCGAACGATCGTACTAATTTTTTCAATTACTTCGATTAATCTTTCTCCATTAAGATGCACCTCATTAGTGGGGTACTTTTCTAAGACATCAATTAATCTAATCTGTCCATCGGGTAGAGATGCTCCGACTAGGGCAGCGTTTAAGGATTCCCGGTTAGCTTGGTTATCTGGGGTGTGGATCACTTGAGATACTTCATCGAGGGCGATACTGCCTAGGGGTGAGCTAAGAATTTGGTAGAGATCATTGCTATTAACCGCAACGGGACGGATGAGAATTTGGCGCAGTTCCTCTGGCTGCCGATTGCCAAGGGTAAGATAAAACTGAATAGATCTAGAGGCTTGCCCTGTATCTGCTAGGGTGCGTAATTCACTAATTGCCACGCTCTGACTGAAAATTTTATAATGCACAACTAGTCTCTCTGCGGCGATCGCTTGATCATTCTCTCCAGAGATGAAATTATAGCTAAAACTACAGCTAAGACCAAGACTAGCGACTAAGATCAATCCATATCTCACCCTAGACTTTAATCTAGACCTTAACCTAAGATTTAGGCTCATCCCTTTAAACAACTTATGCATAGTTTTATTCCCCCTAATCGTTTTTTTGCGTATTTAACTTGGACAGATATTCAGGATATGCCTGACAAAGAAAATGTAGTAATTATTCAACCCATTGGGGCGATCGAACAACATGGCCCCCATTTACCCCTAGTCGTAGATAGTGCGATCGCTACTGCCGTGATTGGGGAAGCCCTGACTAAACTAGATAGCTCTGGAGAACCCTATGTTCCCGCCTACGCTCTCCCTCCCCTATGCTACGGCAAATCCAATGAACACTGGCACTTCCCCGGAACCATCACCCTCAGTGCTACTACCCTGATCACAGTTTTGACTGAAGTGGCAGAAAGTCTCTATAGGTCTGGATTTCGGAAATTAGTCCTGATGAATGCCCACGGAGGACAACCCCAAATCATGGAAATTGTAGCCCGAGATTTACACCAAAAGTATGCAGATTTTTTAGTATTTCCCCTTTTTACTTGGAAAGTGCCCCACAATGCTAAGGATTTAATATCGCCCTACGAAGCTGAGCATGGTATTCATGCCGGAGATGCCGAAACTAGCGTCCTCTTAGCTATCCTGCCGGAACAAGTAAAAATGGCACGGGCAGTCAAAGAATACCCCCAAGGTTTACCCGCCGATAGTCTTTTAAGCATGGAAGGAAAGTTACCTTTTGCTTGGGTGACAAGAGATTTAAGTACTAGTGGGGTCATTGGTGATGCGACAGTTGCCACTAAGGAAAAGGGGGAGAAACTATTAGAGGCGGTTAGTGATGGTTGGGTACAGGTAATTAAAAATGTCTATAAATTTCAGCAACCTCAAGTCGGGTGACAACTATAAAGGACTTCACCTGTGGTTGGCGGGAAAATCCTTTAGAATTGGTATGTTAACTCTATATTAACGTGATTTTGGGATGGGCTAGAACCCACTCTTCGAGAAGTAAACTCCCCTCTAATCCTCTCCCTTAGTCTTGCTTCCCTACTCTACGGGAAGTCTTGAGTCTAGGGCTTCTTGGGGGAGAAGCGTGCCCTAAGCAGTTCGACCTTCCGGCAAGCTCAAGGCAGGCAAAAGCCTACTGTAATACTTGTCGAATTAGGATCCGGGGATGTAGTATGCTTCCCTCACGATGGGGAATTTCTTATTAGGATGAATTTAAGCTATATTTTAATTGTACTTCAGGTAGAAGCTAGGGTCTTAAATGGATGTAGATAATTCTATAAACAATTCAACAAATTTGGCAAGTGATAGGCAAAAACAGGGGCGATCGTATTGGTTGGCATGGTCACAAATCTTAGGGATTGGTCCAGTATTACTGCGTCGCTTAGAACAATATTTCGGTACCTTGGAAGCAGCATGGGCAGGGAGTATTGAGGAGTTGAAGTTAGTAGAGGGTCTGGGAGTACAACTGGGGCAGAGAATAGTTGAAAAGCGATCGACCATCAACCCCGGAGAATTTCTGGAGGAGCATTCTATCCAAAATCCTCACTTCTGGACTCCCGCAGATCCTGATTATCCCCGCCTATTGCTAGAAACCCCAAACCCGCCAACAGTTCTCTACTATCGAGGGAAGGTAAAACCTTTAGAAAATCAGGGCGTAATTCCGGCGATCGCTATTGTCGGCACACGGGATCCTTCTCCCTACGGCAAAAAATGGACACAAAGAATTGCCACAATCCTTGCTAAGAAAGGATTTATGATTGTTTCTGGGATGGCGGCGGGGATTGATACAGAGGCACATCGAGCTTGCTTGGAAGTAGGTCAGAGGACGATCGCCGTGATGGGGACGGGGGTAGATATTGCCTATCCGCCCCGGAATCAAGGTTTGTATCGAGATATTGTCAAGCAGGGTTTAGTAGTTAGTGAATATCCCCACGGTACGCCCCCCGATCGTACCCACTTCCCCCAGCGGAACCGCATCATTGCTGGCTTGTGCCGAGCCATTTTGGTGATGGAAGCTCCTACTAAATCTGGGGCTTTGATTACTGCCTATATTGCTAATGAATATAATCGAGATATCTACGTTTTACCCGGCTCTCTTGATAATGAAAAATCCCTAGGTTGTTTGAGCTTAGTTAGCAAAGGAGCGCAGTTGATTTTAGGGGAAGAGCAGTTATTGGAAATATTAGGAGATTTGCCCACTTTAGACCCTCTAAGTTCTACTCAACCTGCAACACAACAGGAACTATTTTCGGCATTGAACCCCGCCGTTGCCCAACTGCCCCCTAATCTAGCTAAAGTTTTACAGGTAATCTCAATTGAGGTAATTACCTTTGATACGATCGTCCAAACTCTCCAAACTAGCTCTGCCGAAGTTGCTGGGGCATTATTACAATTAGAGCTAATGGGTTTGGTCACTCAGTTGCCGGGAATGCGCTACCAAAGAAATTAATCAAACCTAATCCCCCAAGCATTATCTGTTCACTGTACTTATCTCAATAGACAATTTACAGTTTAATAATTTTACAACTTTAAAACGATCCCATTTCTTAAGACATTACTGCCACTATTACAGTTATCACTACCGGTGTTATTAGATATTGTTAGTAATATTGCAGTTATCTTAGTAGAAGAGAGCGATCGCCCTCATTCTCCAAAAACTATTATTTCCTAAAAATACAGCACTTTTCTAGTTTATAGATGACCCACAAAAGGCTTAAGCTCCTTGTTACCTGAGAAAAATGTGTCCCCCTACACCTATAAAATGCTGTAGCTTTCTTAATTTATTCCCCCTATTATTCCCATTCATCCCCGCCAGACTCTGGAGGACATTCCTATGATTGATTTTCTGATTATTTTATTGCTAATAATTGCTGGAGCCGGGGTCGGCTACGATAGCGTGGAATTATTGCCAAATAATGTGCTTTTGCAAGTAACCAATCTAGAGGCACTCCGTTTAGTTATGGCAGTGTTTGGAGGGATTATAGGGGGAGCGATCGGTCTAGTCGTGCAAACTAGCTACCGTCGTCTAGAATCTAGAGTCAGGAATATGCCTGTAGATGTGCTGCTCACCCGTTCCGTCGGCTTGATCCTTGGGCTACTTTTGGCTAATTTAATGATTGCTCCAGTATTTCTATTACCAATTCCGGGGGATTTTAGCTTCATTAAGCCTCTGGTAGCCGTTTTAGGTAGTGTCATGTTTTCTTTTACCGGAGTTACTCTCGCCGATGCCCACGGCAAAACCCTCTTGCGGCTAATTAATCCTAATAGTGTAGAAGCAATGCTAGTGGCTGAAGGAACCCTCAAGCCCGCTGCCACTAAGGTGCTTGATACTAGTAGTATTATAGATGGCAGAATTGAAGAACTCATGGGTACGGGATTTGTAGAGGGACAGATTCTAGTATTACAATTTGTTTTGCAAGAATTACAACAATTAGCAGATTCTGCCAATGATCAGAAACGCATGAGAGGACGGCGGGGTTTAGATATTCTGAATCGGATGCAAGAAAATTATCCCGATCGCATTATTATTCACTCAGCAGACTACGACGACATTACTAATGTAGATGCCAAATTAGTTAAATTTTCCCAAGAAATTAACGGAACCCTAGTAACTAATGACTATAACCTGAGCAAGGTTGCCAATGTCCAAAAAATCCCTGTTCTAAATGTTAATGATCTAGCCCAGTCCCTACGTCCTGTATATCTACCGGGCGATTTGATTGACTTGAAAATCCTCAAACCGGGTAAGGAGCCAGCCCAAGGAATTGGTTATCTAGAAGACGGGACAATGGTAGTAGTCGAAGAAGGGAAAAAACATCTTGGGGGTGCAGAGGTTAGGGTAGTTGTTACTTCAGCCCTACAAACCACCGCTGGCAGAATGATCTTTGCCCGCCCCCAAACTTCTGTGATGGCTTAAGGTAATTCACAATTTGATTGACAAAATTTGCCTGTTCAGGGATACTTGATTACCCTGAGCAGAGATTTATTTAATATAAGACTCACAAATATTGGATATGCAGACCTTTGGTTTTCATGTCTCCCCTGCTGATTGATCGCTCCTTCCCCTTAACTATAGCGATCCTAAATCATTTGCTAGATCAAATTGCCGACGGCGAGTGAAATCCTTCAGGATTGCTGTAGTAACTGAATTTGTCAGGGTTTTGTGATTTAAGGTGCTAGTTAATTAGGATACCTAGAAAATATCTAGAAAAAATATTTTTTATATTTTCTAAAGCCCTTGCCTAAGATAGTTATTTCCTTTAATAATATGTCTAGCACCCTTTTTACTTATTTACCTGCTAGCTAATGGGACTAGCTGCCTAACCTCTCCAGTTTTGCTACTCACAACCTACACAGTTCCTAGTCAGATGCTAAATCATCCCCACCAAAATCCTATGTCAGCCACCTCTACCAATTCTGTCCAAAATGCTACTGTCCCTTTTGCTGGTCAAAGTTGGCTAGTGGAAGAACGTGATGCCTGCGGTGTCGGTTTTATTGCTACCCAATCTGGCACGCCTAGCCATAAGTTAATTCAGCAATCTCTAATTGCCTTGGGATGCTTGGAACATCGGGGCGGGTGTAGTGCAGATAATGATTCGGGGGATGGGGCGGGGATCATGACGGCAATCCCTTGGGAATTGTTGGGTGATTGGTTAAAAGGAAGAGGGGACTTTGCCCCAGAGCAGATGGCTGTAGGCATGGTATTTCTGCCCAAGGAACCAGAGTTGCTAACAAAATCTCAGGCAATTGTAGAAACAATCCTCAAGGAGGAAAATTTAACCCTGCTGGGCTGGCGAGAAGTTCCGGTAGTGGGATCTTGTTTGGGTATTCAGGCACGGGAGAATGAGCCAAAAATTCTGCAAGTGGTGGTGTCTTCCCCAGACTATCAAGGAGATGATCTAGAACGGATTCTTTTCTTAGCTCGCAAACGAATGGAAAATCGGATTAAGCAAGATTTACCGGCGGCGGGGGAATATTTCTATTTTTGTTCTTTTTCTAGCCGGACGATCGTCTATAAAGGGATGGTACGATCGGCGGTCTTGGGGGAATTTTATCTAGATTTGCAAAATTCTCTCTACCAGAGTGCCTTTGCCGTATATCATCGCCGATTTAGTACCAATACTATGCCTAAGTGGCCTTTGGCTCAGCCCATGCGCCTATTGGGTCACAATGGCGAGATTAATACCCTCTTGGGGAATATCAACTGGATGATGGCACGGGAAGCAGATTTAGAACATCCCTGCTGGAATAATCGTTTATCAGATCTTAAGCCCATTGTAGACCCAGAGAATAGCGATTCTGCTAACTTGGATAACGTGATGGAGTTACTGGTACGATCGCAACATAGTGCCACGGAAGCGTTGATGATTACTGTGCCAGAGGCCTACAAAAATCAACCAGATCTAGATAACTATCCAGAAATTACCAACTTTTATGAATACTACAGTGGCTTGCAGGAACCTTGGGATGGGCCTGCCCTCTTGGTATTCAGTGATGGCAAAGTAGTGGGAGCTACCCTCGATCGGAATGGCTTGCGTCCGGCTCGCTACTGTATTACAAAAGATGGCTTAGTCGTGGTGGGTTCTGAAGCAGGAGTAGTAGACCTGCCAGAGGCGGACATTGTAGAAAAAGGCCGCCTTGGCCCCGGTCAAATGATCACAGTGGACTTAACTAGCCACGAGGTCTTGAAAAATTGGCAGATCAAACAACGGGTAGCCACCAAAAATCCCTACGGTGATTGGCTCAACTCCCACCGTCAAGAACTAAAATCTCAACCCATGCAATCTAGCCCTTCCCTAGACCCTGCGGTACTGCTGCAACAACAGACTGCCTTCGGTTACACGGCCGAAGACCTAGAAATGGTGATTCAAGACATGGCTACTACTAGTAAGGAGCCGACTTTTTGTATGGGGGATGATATTCCCTTGGCAGTGTTGAGTAGCAAGCCCCATCTGCTTTATGACTACTTCAAACAACGATTTGCTCAAGTTACCAATCCGCCGATCGATCCCCTCAGAGAAAGCCTAGTTATGTCTCTATCTATGCAGCTAGGGGCTAGAGGAAATATGCTCCAGCCCAAAGCAGAGGGCGCCAGATTACTGAAGTTAGATACCCCGGTCTTAAACGAGGCGGAACTAGAAGCAATTTCCCAAGGTTCCCCTGTAGTTACCAACGGCAGTGGTAAAGCAGCCGCCAAGTATCTTAGTGCAACCACCCTATCGACTATCTATCCCTTGGGTAGCCCCGAAGATTTGGCGTTGGCAGTTCAAAATCTCTGCCAACAGGCAGCAGCAGCAGTGACAACGGGTACAGAAGTTTTGATTCTTAGCGATCGGGCTCCACACCAAGGGGATCGCCCTAGCATTACTGGTGAACGATTAGATGACAGCCTGACCTTTATTCCTCCCCTTCTGGCTACGGGAGCTGTGCATCATCACCTGATCAAACAGGGACTACGCATGAAAGTTTCCCTGATTGTGGATACAGCCCAGTGTTGGAGTACCCATCATTTTGCCTGTCTGATTGGTTATGGAGCTTCGGCCGTGTGTCCTTACCTTGCTTGGGAAACTGTCCGTGGCTGGTGGAGTGATAGCCGGACTCAGAAACTGATGGAAAGAGGCAAACTCAAGGCAATTACTATTCAAGATGCCCAGAAGAATTACCGTAAAGCCCTAGAAGATGGTTTATTAAAGATTCTCTCGAAGATGGGGATTTCTTTGCTATCTTCCTACCATGCAGCACAGATTTTTGAAGCGATCGGGATCGGTGCCGATCTGTTGGAAACTGGTTTCTGTGGTACTGCTTCTAGATTAGGGGGATTGAGCTTGGCAGATCTGGCCAAGGAAGTGGTTTCTTTCCATGCTGCTGCCTTCCCGGGGACCCACGCCAAGAAACTAGAAAATATGGGCTTTGTCCAATATAGACCGGGGGCAGAGTACCACATGAATAGTCCCGAAATGACTAAAGCTCTGCATAAGGCAGTCCAAGCGGTTGGTGATCAAGGAACTCCCCAATCTCCTCTGCCCAATGCGGATTTCTATGAACTCTACCGTCAGCAGTTAGAATCTCGTCCGGTGACTGCTCTACGAGATCTACTGGATTTCCAGAGCGATCGCGCGCCTATTCCCCTAGAAGAAGTAGAATCTATTCCGAGTATTGTGAAACGATTCTGCACTGGGGGGATGTCCTTGGGGGCTTTATCCCGTGAGGCTCACGAAGTATTGGCGATCGCCATGAACCGCATCGGTGGTAAATCTAACTCTGGAGAAGGGGGAGAAGACCCAGTCCGTTACAAAACTCTAGATGATGTGGATGCCTCTGGGCACTCAGCCCAAATTCTGCCTCACTTACACGGACTCCGCAATGGGGACACCGCCAGTTCAGCTATCAAACAAGTGGCTTCCGGTAGGTTTGGGGTGACACCAGAATATTTGATGAATGCCCAGCAAATTGAGATTAAGATTGCCCAAGGAGCTAAACCGGGAGAAGGAGGACAACTACCAGGCCCTAAAGTCAGTGCTTATATTGCTCTTTTAAGAAGATCCAAGCCCGGAGTTTCCCTCATCTCTCCCCCACCCCATCATGATATTTACTCGATCGAAGATCTGGCCCAACTAATTTTTGATCTGCATCAAATTAACCCCCAAGCAAAGGTTTCCGTCAAACTAGTGGCAGAAGTGGGGATTGGAACGATCGCAGCTGGGGTAGCCAAGGCCAACGCCGATGTGATCCAAATTTCTGGCTTTGACGGCGGTACAGGAGCCTCGCCCTTGAGTTCCATTAAGCACGCTGGCAGTCCTTGGGAATTGGGGCTAACGGAAGTACATCGAGTTTTGATGACTAATCAACTGCGTGATCGAGTGATTCTCCGGGCAGATGGGGGTTTCAAAACTGGGTGGGATGTAGCGATCGCTGCCTTGATGGGGGCTGAAGAGTACGGCTTTGGGACGATCGCCATGATTGCCGAAGGTTGTATTATGGCACGGATTTGCCACACCAATAATTGCCCCGTAGGAGTAACTTCCCAGAAGGAGGAACTCCGGGCAAGGTTTAAGGGCGTGCCAGAAAATGTGGTGAATTTCTTCTATTTTATTGCCGAAGAAGTACGCCATCTCTTAGCAAAGTTAGGCTACCAAAAACTCTCCGATATCATCGGCCGGGCAGACTTACTCCAGCCGAGGGCAGGGCTACACTTAACCAAAACTCAAGCTCTGAATCTCAGTTGCCTAACCCAACTGCCGGATACTAAGCATGACCGGACTTGGCTCAATCACGGAACTGTTCATAGTAATGGAGTAGTTTTAGATGACCAACTTCTAGCTGATGCTGAGGTGCAAACCGCCATTGCCCACCAGGGAACCATTACTAAAACCGAGAAGATTCTTAATACTGATCGGACAGTCGGTACGAGGATTGCTGGGGCGATCGCTAAGCAATACGGCAATACCGGCTTTGCTGGACAAATTAACCTGAATTTCCACGGGGCAGCAGGACAGAGTTTTGGGGCATTCAACCTACCAGGGATGACTTTATACCTCACGGGAGAAGCCAATGACTACGTAGGTAAAGGGATGCACGGCGGGGAGATTATCATTACTCCTGCTCAGGAAGCTACCTATGCAGCTGCGGATAACGTAATTGTGGGCAATACCTGTCTTTACGGGGCAACTGGTGGGGTATTGTATGCCAATGGTCAAGCTGGAGAGAGGTTTGCAGTCCGTAATTCTCAAGCCAAGGCGGTCATCACAGGGGCAGGCGACCATTGTTGTGAATATATGACTGGAGGGGCGATCGTCGTTCTGGGCAAGACGGGGCGAAATATAGGAGCGGGCATGACTGGAGGATTAGCCTATTTCCTTGATGAGGAAGGTAGTTTTAGTTCCAAGGTAAACCGGGAAATTGTGAAAATCCAACGGGTAGTCTCTCCGGCTGGGGAGCAACAACTGAAGGATCTAATTGAGGGTTTTGTAGAGCGCACAGGCAGCTACAAGGGTAAGCAGATTCTGGGTAACTGGGATGAATATTTACCTAAGTTCTGGCAGGTAGTTCCTCCTTCAGAAGCTAATAGCCCAGAGGCAAATCCTGAGGTAGTAGGCACAGAGACAAAATCCTTAGTGGGTTAAATATCTGGAGATTAAAGTAGTAGGGTGGGCAATGCCCACCTAAAAATCTGACCAATCTAACTACCCTTGATGCCACTGGCCTTGAGGACATCTGGTAAAGTTGGACAATAGGTAGGTAAGCCAAAACTAGCAGGGGTTACGGGATTTTTATAAGTGAAGTGGCGGTACTGAATTGAGAAGGCATCCCAGTCTGCCACTTCAATCCGAAATACCGCAATTAGAATATTTGCCATCCATACTTCTAAGGGAATCCGAAAGTAGATTCTTTTTCCTAGATAAGCACATACTTCTTCCACAGCTTGATTGGCAGTAATCACCGGAGTTCCTAAAACTACCTGTCGCTGCTCCAGTTCAGGATGCTCCACTAAATGACACACTACTTGAGCAATATCTTTTGCATGGAGAAAGTGAAAACTAGCATCTGCTTTTAACCATTTAATTAAATCAATGTAATTAGCTACTTCCCCAATACCGCCGGAAATATGGGAATAGGGTTTTTTCTCTTCCCCACCAAATACTAGAGTCGGGAAGACAGTAGTAATTTTCGGAGCGATCGCCAATTCTCCTAAACTTTGATAGCACTCATACTTAGTCCGAATATAATTATGGCCAGTCTTCCCCGCTGCTTCTAGGAGTTGATTATTTTTATCTAAAATACTTGCTGTAGAAAAATAAATTACCTGTTCACAAGTTTCTAAATCTAGGAAATTCATCAATTGGTGAGTTTTAGTGACATTAATTTCTCTAGTTTCTTCAATTCCTCCCCAAGCAGCAGCAATCAAAATCGCTACATTCATAGTTTTTAATAGATCTGCATAGTTCCCAATTTGTAATAAATCCCCTTGTAAGATATGGATGCCCGATCGAGCTTGATAATCAAAACCCAATTTCTCTGGAGTTCTCACCAACAAATACAATTCATGTTCCGTATTTTGGATTAAATTCTCAACAAGATAATGACCAATACAACCACTCGCACCCGTAATAAAAATTCTTTTCATGAAAGTCTAAATTTGTTCAATAATTTGATGAAATACACCAAGCAGTAGGTCAAGTTTATCAATATAATAGGATTTCTCATCTATATAAAGACTCTTATCTGTTAGTTTTAAAAATCTCCATTCCCCAGCAGTAGTAGCACAACCCCAAACTGTAGGTGTTGGTTTTCCTGCCTTATTGTAGCGTTGAGCAGCAACCATTTGAGCCGCAACCTGGGCTGTTCCCCATTCCATATCTTCATCTTTTGCTTCTACACAGGCAACCACCGGAGCCTCAAGAAAGTAGAGATTTGGATTCGCTGCAAAGAAGAAATCACAAGCTCCATTTAGATCTTCTTCAGGACTAACACTTAATTCTTCTCCAGAAAAAAGTGTTACTTTGTCTTTATGTAATAAATGAACTTCTGAGAGTATGGGAGAGATCAATCTCTCGGACTTTGCTTTCTCATTAGTTAAAGGTATGGCTGAAGCGATTACTAAGGATTGGGTCAACCATAGGGAAGGAGCGATCGCCTCAATATCTGCTGAGAATAAAGGAACCCGCACTGCACTAAGGGCAAATTTCTCTGTTACTTGTTTGACCTTTCTGTAGTTGCTGTATCCCATAAGTTTACTAATTAACTACTACTGATTAGTTATTGATAATTGATTAATGATTTACCGCAACTAAATGTTGCTCGCCAATCCGGTTTGTAAAGTAGTAATTACTGTTGCCATATCACTTGCTAAAATTGCTGGAACTTGTAGCCACAAACCCGGAAAAATATTACTCCGAATTATGCCACTTTCATCAGGGACTAAAGAAATATATTCCCCATTTTCTAGCCAGAACCAATCAAGGCGATCGCTCATCACTTGCCAGACAATATATTCCTTCACTCCATTACGGCGATAAACTCGTTTTTTATCCCTTAAATCAATACTAGCGGTACTAGCGGAAACCTCTACCACCAGTTCTGGCGCACCCACAATATAGCCATCATCACTAATCGTAGTTTGCCCTCCGAATTGGCTATCAAGGAGTAATACTGCATCAGGCTGCGGTTCATTATCGAGATCCAGTTGGACTGTGGGATTATCTCCAACTTCAACATGAGGAGTGAGGGCAGCATAGATTCCTAGCCAAGTCATGATCTGGGCATGGGGTTTGGCATGGGGAATAAAACGGAGAGGTGAACCCATATAGACAATTCCTTCGATAAGTTCAGCTTTTTTGAGGTTGGGCATAGCGGTATAGCGCCGTTCAAATTCGACCCGACTAAGGAGGTCGCCGTTTTCTAGGGGTAGAATCGCTGGGGGGCTGAGGCTAGTGGTAGTGATCATAATGAAAAATATATGCTAGGAAATGCCATTAAAGAAGTCGATCGCTTCCCTCAGGGCTTTAATAAATATATCAATTTCCTCATGAGTATTATAAAAATATAAACTAGCTCTAGCAGTACCAGATAAACCTAAAATTCTGTGTAGAGGCTGAGTACAGTGGTGTCCAGAGCGGATGGCAATTCCTTCATCATCTAGGAGAGTAGATAGGTCGCTACAATGCACATTTCCTGCGCTAAAAGCAGCGAGAGCAGCTCTACCTTCTCCCTGAGCATTAGGTTTAGAACCGTAGATTTTTACTTCGGGAATTGTGGCTAAACCAGCAAATAAATGTTGGGTTAATTCAGCTTCGTAGGCGTGAATTTTATCCATCCCAATATTAGTTAGATAGTCCACTGCTGCACCTAGAGCGATCGCTTCTCCAATGGCTGGAGTTCCTGCTTCAAATTTATGGGGTAAGGCTGCATAGGTAGAATGATCTAAAAATACGTCGGCAATCATTTCTCCTCCTCCCATGAAAGGCGGCATAGTATTGAGAATAGCTTCTTTACCGTAGAGAAAGCCAATGCCTGTGGGAGCGCACATTTTATGTCCTGAAGCTACTAACCAATCACAATTGATCGCTTGTACATCCACCACTAAATGGGGAACCGCTTGACAAGCATCAATTAATACCTTTGCACCGTAACTATGAGCAATTTCTATGATTTCTTGAACTGGATTAATACAACCCAAGGCATTAGAAACATAGACTACCGATACCAACTTAGTATCATGGGAAATCAAGGACTTAAACTGCTCTAGATCAAATTCTTGGCTTTCAGTTAATTCTACGAATTTTAATACAGCCCCAGTTTTTTGCGCCACCAGTTGCCAAGGAACTAAGTTACTATGATGTTCCATGACTGAAAGAATGATTTCATCCCCAGCATGAAGATTATTTAAGCCCCAACTGTAGGCGACTAGATTAATAGCTTCACTAGCATTGCGAGTATAAACAATCTCATCACGGGAGGCAGCATTAATAAATTTTGCCACCTTATCTCTAGCTCCTTCGTAGGCATCGGTCGCTCTAGCACTCAGGGTATGTGCTCCCCGATGCACATTGGAATTATCCTGTTCGTAGTAATTTCTCAACGTTTCAAGGACAGCGATCGGCTTTTGGGAAGTAGCAGCATTATCTAAATAAACTAAGGGATTACCATTTACTAATTGGTTTAGAACTGGGAAGTCCGATCGAACTAAATCCGCAAGATTTCTAGTTTGAGTAAGAGTCATGAGATTAATTTATTAATTATTAGTATTGATAGCTTTAAATCACCATTGTTTTACACGCCATACATCGGGATAGCATTTGCCGTAGGGAAGGAATAGGTAATTTATTCACAATATCCAGTGCAAAGGCTTCTACTAATAAACTAGTGGCGGCAGATTGGTCTAAACCCCGGCTTTGGAGATAGAAAATCTCGTCCCCATCCAGTTGACTTACGGTGGCTCCGTGGGAACATTTCACATTATCAGCAATAATTTCTAATTGGGGTTTAGTATTGACCCTTGCCTTGGGAGAAAGTATCAGATTCCGACTAATTTGTCCCGCATTAGTTTGTTGAGCTTTTTTACCCACAAAGACCCGACCATTAAATACCACTGATGCTTTGTCATCGACAATAGTTTTATGGACTTGTCTAGTTATGCCGTTGGGATAATTTAAGCAAATATTACTATGCTTATCGGCTAATTGTTCACCCTTAATCATGGTTAAGCCATTAAGAGTAGTTTCTGTACTTTCTCCAGTCTGGAAAATATCTAAGTTATGGCGAGAAATCTTTGCTCCTAAACTAACTGTATGGCAGTGATACTGACTACATTTAGCTTGAGAGATAGCACTTTTAGCAATATGAAATGCAGCACTAGTTTCTCTTTGCACACGGGTATGACTTAGAACAGCATTTTCTTTGATAAAAATTTCTGTTACTCCATTAGTAAAGTAGGGATGAGATGCTGGAGCATCAGGACAACCTTCTCCTGTAGCAACATACTGCTCTACTAAATCTAATTTTGCACCTGCTTCTAGTACTACTAATATTCTAGATTGGCTAATAGTAGGATTTTCTTCGGGAATAGTAATGAATAATAAGTGAACTGGGGTTTCTAACTGTATATCTTTGTTCACCCAAACGATCGCTACATCACTAATCCCCGCAGTATTAATAGCCGTAAATATTTCTGTACTGTTCTGTTGGTGTCCTAGGTAGTTCTCGATCGGATAGCTTTCAGGAAGTTGGGATAAATTACCAATAAACACCCCTTCGGGTAATGCTTGACTAGAAGATAAATCAGCATTATAAAAGCCGTTAATAAATACTAAATGACTATCCTGAGCTTCTGGTAAGATCAGGTGAGAAATATCTTTACTGCTGACTACTTTATTAGTTGTAGTTACAAAATTGGTGGCATACAAATTAGATAAATCTGTAAATTGCCATGCCTCATCTCGTTTAGTAGGTAGTGCCAACTCTTCAAGGATGATTGAGGCTCGATTGCGCGCTTCCTTTAGCCAAGGTTTAACCATTGGTACTTGTTGCACTTGTTGAATTAGTTCAGATAAATAGCTTTGTTTAGTAATTACTTGAGTACTCATTATCTAGCCACCTCCAAGGCTTCTTCTTCTCTCACCCATTCATAACCCCGTGCTTCGAGTTCTAGAGCGAGTTCCTTACCACCACTGGTAATGATTCTTCCTGCCTCCATGACGTGAACAAAGTCAGGAATGATGTAATCTAGTAATCTTTGATAGTGGGTAATAACTAGCATCGTGTTATCTTTATTTGCTAGTTGATTTACCCCATTGGCGACGATTTTGAGAGCATCAATATCTAGCCCAGAATCTGTTTCATCTAGGATAGCTAGTTTGGGTTCTAGTAATGCCATTTGGAGAATTTCATTACGTTTTTTTTCGCCCCCAGAAAAACCTTCATTTACACTGCGATCGAGGAAGGAAGCATCCATCTTTACCACATCTAATTTCTCATGAACTAGATCTTCAAAATCAAAATTATCTAACTCTGGCTGCCCATTGTATTTTTGCTTGGAATTGTAAGCTACCCGAAGAAAATCTAGATTACTAACTCCCGGAATTTCTAGGGGGTACTGAAAGGCTAGAAATATACCACTTCTGGCCCGCTGTTCTGGCTCCATCTCTAGAATACTCTGTCCATAAAAAAGAATTTCTCCATCAGTAACTTCATAATCTGGATGGCCGGCAAGAATTTTAGAAAAGGTACTTTTCCCTGAACCATTAGGACCCATGATGGCATGAACTTCTCCAGCCTTCATTTCTAAGTTTAAGCCCTTCAAAATTGGGGTTCCTTCCACATTAGCAGTCAAATTATGAACGGATAAAATTACATCGCTATTTTCAATAATCATGTTTTATCATTTTCCTCAGAATTATCTTCACCAGTTATTTTTAAGCTTCGTAATTGCTCAGGGGAAAGTATCTTGTCCGTACTGTGCAAATAAAGCCTTGCCTTGTCAGGACTTTGGGGATTGACAATTAAACGTTCGCGTCTAACGTCAATCAAAACATCCATAGCTTGGAGGGGAATTGCTCCTAAAAGGACTTCTATTTCATCAGGAAGAACCACCGCCGTGGCGATCGTCACCCTATTTTCAAATTTAATTTCCACTGGCCCAACTACATCAACAGTAATAATCGAACCATTGCCCAGTTCTACATTTTGTTCATTAACTTTAGGCAGTCCTAATTGTTTTTGAATTGACTGCGGAATAGTGAGCATAGAAGCTCCAGTATCTACTAGTGCTTTAATGTTGAGGGATTTAACTTCTTTTTCTTCAATATATCCCTTACGCAAAAGTAGCAAATCTTCACTACTAGTTAATGTGATATTAGCAAAAGTAAGTCCCATTTTGTTTTATCCTAACCTAGAAATTAACTAGGTTTTAGCCAACTGAACCCTCTAGTTTCAGACTTAATAACTTATCTGCTTCTACGGCAAACTCCATGGGTAATTGATTAAAAACATCTTTACA
>JANMHD010000104.1:0-4063 GCA_031374985.1 Coleofasciculaceae cyanobacterium OTE_70_metabat_329
GATCACGAAGGTGGCTGATCAAACAAATCTATTATCTTTGAATGCGGCGATCGAAGCCGAGAAAGCTGGGGAGTATGGTTTAGGTTTTGCAGTAGTTGCGAGGGAAATTAGAAGATTGGCAGACCAGACAGCGATCGCTACCCTTGATATTGAGCAAATGGTAAAGGAGATGCAGGGAGCCGTATCTACCGGGGTAATGGAAATGGATAAATTTAGTCGGGAGGTAGATCAGGGAGTAGATGATGTCCAAAGAGCTAGTAGTCAACTTTCGGTGATTATCGAACAAGTCCAAGCCCTAACTCCCCAATTCACCTTCGTTAATCAAGGCATGGAGGCTCAAGCTCAGGGAGCACAACAGATTAGTGAGGCCATGCGCCAACTAAGCGAGTCTTCCGTCCAGACCGCCAGTTCTCTCCGAGAAACGAATAGTGCGATCGAACAATTAAACGATGCTGCCCAGAACCTCCGCCGGGAAGTGGCGGGCTTTAAAGTTCAAGAAGGTTAATTTTCCTAGGTAAACTTAAACTTAGCTAAATTTCAGCCGAGATACTACCAGATAACCTTGGATTAATTCTCAGAAAAATCAAGACTAACCTATGAATCTTTCTGTCCCTACGGATCAGCCCCACCTTAACCACTGTTGGAATATCATTGGTGTGAATGGCGATCGCTCCTGTGCAGAATTAGCTACAGCGATTCACTGCCGCAATTGTGCTATTTATTCCCAAAATGGTCAGGAACTGCTCGATCGTCAGCCCCCTCCGGGCTATCAACAGGAATGGACTCGGCTCGTAGCAGAAACTAAACTTGCAGAAACTAAAACTGTCACCACGAAAAGTCCTAAGGATCAAAAAAGTGGGTTACTCAGTTCGACTCCCTTCCTAGAACAGAGGGTGATATTGCGACCCAACGCTACAGCGAACATTGAGGGTAGTACTGCCCCTACCATCACCAGTCAAAAAATCTTCTCGGTAGTCATCTTTCGTTTACAAAAAGAATGGTTAGCTCTCAAGGCAAATATTTTTAAGGAAGTAACTGATATTAGTCGGATTCATACCTTACCCCACCGCACTAATGAAATTCTTTTAGGATTAGTCAGTATTCGAGGAGAAATTCAACTCTGTGTATCCTTAAATCACCTTTTAGAGTTGGAAACTAATCAGGCACCGTCTCCAGGGGCTAATTCTTTAATTTACCAGCGTCTAGTAGTAGTGGAACGGGAGGGAAGTCGTTGGGTATTTCCGGTCGATGAAATTTATGGAGTCCAACGCTTTACGACTCAAGACCTCCGCTCTGCACCAATGGTGATCTCGAAGTCCGCTAGTACCTATACCCAAGGTGTTTTTGACTGGCAGGCTACCCATGTGAACTATCTAGATGATGAACTATTATTTAACACCCTAAATCGGCGGGTACTGTAACTATGAGTGGACAGGATCTTAGTAATTTTTCCATGTTTGATTTGTTTCGGATGGAGGTAGAAACCCAAGCTGCTACTCTTAATAATGGCCTTCTAGCTCTAGAAAATAATGTTGATGTAGTGGAAACTCTTGCATCTCTAATGCGTGCTGCTCACTCCATTAAGGGTGCTGCCCGGATTGTTCAAGTGGATGCGGCGGTGCAGGTGGCTTACGTCATGGAAGAGTGCTTTGTGGCTGCCCAGCAGGGCAAGATTATTTTAGGAGCAACTCAGATTGATGTGCTGCTGGAAGGGGTAGATCAACTGTTGCAAATCACCCAAATCCCCGCTCTCCAACTAGAGGAAGGATTCACTCTGCCAGAAACTTCTACGGTGGTGGCAGCGATTGTGGAAACCACAGCTAGGATCGCTAACATTGCTAATTCCCCTACTTCCCCACCCCTAATCAAGCCGATATCTCCAGCAGAGGGTAATAAGCTAGAAGAAAATCTAGAGATCAGCCCAGAAAATAATCTTCCCCCAAATTCTCCAGAAACACAATTGATTCTACAGCCCAGTCCCCAAACTATCTCAGAAATTAATCCAGATATTAGCTTAGAAAAATCTCCCCCTGTTATCCTAGAAGTCTTGCCAGAAATAGTCTCTAACCCCGGAGAGACAATTACTAAAATATCTCCGCCAAACTCCCTAGGAACTACCCCAACCCCTCAAGGTAGTTCCCCCCTAGAACTAAAAACTCCCCAGAAAATCAATAATAGCCAAACCTACCCCTATCCTAGCCCCTCTTCCGATCGCATGATTCGGGTCAGTGCAGATAACCTGAATCGGCTCATGGGGTTAGCTGGGGAAACCCTAGTAGAAGCTAATTGGTTACAGCCCTTTGCTGATTCCTTACTAAAACTCAAAACCCAACAAACCGACTTGGCGACTTTTTTAGATCAACTCCAAGCATCTATTAAAAGCACCGCTTCCGAATCCCAAAATCTAGAACAATTAAAGGCTGCCAAGGATAAAGCGGGGGAGTGCCATCAATTTTTGCTCGATCGCCTGACAGAAGTAGAATTATATGCTCGCCGCTCTACCAATCTTGCCGATCGCCTCTACCGGGAAGTAATTGCCAGCCACATGGCTCCCTTGGGGGATGGAGTACAGGGATTTCCCCGGATGATGCGAGATATTGCCCGCCAACTAGGGAAGCAAGTCCGATTTGAGATTGTGGGGAAAGCAACAGAGGTCGATCGAGATATTTTAGAACGGTTGGAAGCTCCTCTAACTCACCTGCTGCGAAATGCCATCGATCATGGGATTGAAACTCCTGCCGAACGCCTGGCCGTGGGTAAACCTCCAGAAGGCAAGGTCAGAATTGAAGCCACCCATCGGGCAGGAATGCTAGACCTAACGATTAGTGATGATGGGCGGGGTGTTGATCTAGAAAAACTTCGGCAAAAAGTAATTAATCAACGTCTAGCAGCGCCCGAAATGGCAACACAACTGAATGAGGCAGAACTGCTGGAATTTTTATTTTTACCGGGATTTTCCACCGCCCAACAAGTAACGGAAATTTCTGGTCGGGGGGTGGGGCTAGATGTGGCTCAAAGTATGGTGCAGCAAGTGGGGGGAACCCTCCGGGCAGTAACCTATCCGGGGCAGGGGATGAGCTTTTCTATGCAGTTACCCTTGACCCTATCGGTAATTCGGACTCTCTTGGTTGAGATTGCCGGTGAACCCTACGCCTTTCCCCTCACTCGCATTGAGCAGGTAATTCAGCTACCGAGGACAGAAATTAGCCTTGTGGAAAATCGCCAATACTTTACCGATAAGGATAGACATATTGGTTTAATTTCCGCTGCCCAAGTGCTGGAGTTACCTTCTTCTCCTGAAACTTCCGATACCTTGGCGGTGGTGGTGGTGAGTGATAGTTCTGGGGAAAGACTACGCCAACATTTGAGTTGTTATGGTTTAGTGGTTGATCGCTTTCTGGGAGAACGGGAGTTAGTGGTTCGTCCCCTAGATCCCCGTTTAGGGAAAGTTCGAGATATTAGCGCAGCGGCCTTAATGGATGATGGGTCTTCGGTTTTGATTGTGGACGTGGAAGATTTAGTGCGATCGCTCACCACCCTGCTGGCCAGTGGACAGTTAAACCAAGTCAGCCACCAACAGGATCAAACCCTGACCAAAACTATTCGGAGGATCCTAGTTGTTGATGATTCCATTACAGTTCGAGAAATGGAACGTAAGATACTGGAGAATAAAGGTTATAAAGTGGAAGTAGCAGTAAATGGTATTGATGGCTGGAATGCTATCCGTACAGGAACCTACGATTTAATAGTTACCGATATCGATATGCCCCGGATGAATGGAATTGAATTAGTCAGTCAAATCAAAAGTAATCCTAATCTTAAAGATATGCCTGTGATCATTGTTTCCTACAAAGATCGAGAGGAAGACCGCCTCCGGGGGATGGAAGTTGGGGCTAACTATTATTTAACTAAAAGTAGTTTTCATGATGATACTCTACTCCATGCAGTCATTGATTTAATTGGAGAACCCTAGCCTGTGAGAATTGCGATCGCTAATGATCTGTCTATGGCCGTAGAAGCCATGCGGCGGGTATTAATAACGGTACCTAGCTACGAATTAGCT
>JANMHD010000285.1:0-14878 GCA_031374985.1 Coleofasciculaceae cyanobacterium OTE_70_metabat_329
GTGGCTTTTCTAAATCGTGGTCCGCCATTGGCATAAGCCATATAATCTAAAGTGTGGGTGTTTTGATTGATCCAATAGCAAAAGACATCTTGATAGTCTTTACCGCCGCCATTTTCACTAAACCAAACTTTGATTTTATCATAGCTTTGATTGCCTATTTTGATGGTGCCGATATGTGCTAAATGTGCGCCCGCATCCGTTAATTTGAAAGGCAATAAGACAAAATAGGCGATAGAATTAAGCCCTTCCTTGTATTTATCCACTTCTTTAGCCGTCAAAGTTTGTTGAGTGCCGTTGATGTCACGCATAAAACCGTCATTATTCAATATATCTCGAACCGTATTTTTCAGAGAGTCTTGCGTTATGCGCTCATACTCAAACAACGGGTTTTTGTTTTTTATACTGACCCTGCCTTTGACTTACCTTGCTTGGTATCTATGTTTTCTAACTGATATGAGTCCACCTCGAAGAAATTGGCCTTGCTCACTATACCTTCTATGATGTGGAGCCAGATCCTTCCCTCGCCACCGTCCAGAAGGGTCTAACTATCTGCAATAGCTTCCATCCTGATGTGATTATTGCCTTTGGGGGCGGGTCGCCCATGGATGCTGCTAAGGTGATGTGGTTGATGTACGAGCATCCAGATATTGAGTTTGAGGGGTTAGCTATGCGATTTATGGATATCCGCAAACGGGTCTACGAACTGCCACCTCTGGGAGCCAAAG
The DNA here is from genome assembly GCA_031374985.1 of Coleofasciculaceae cyanobacterium OTE_70_metabat_329. Lineage (GTDB taxonomy): Bacteria > Cyanobacteriota > Cyanobacteriia > Cyanobacteriales > JAAUUE01 > JAAUUE01. Next base: position 726 of record JANMHD010000285.1, read on the forward strand.
CGATCATGGTCTCGATCCCTACGACTTCTGGGACAGGTTCCGAAGTTACACCTTTTGCTGTGGTTACTGATGAGAAAACTCATATCAAGTATCCCCTCGCCGACTATGCCCTAACTCCAAATATTGCGATCGTGGATCCAGAATTAACCCTAAATATTCCCAAGCGTCTCACTGCCTATGGTGGCATTGATGCTCTGACCCATGCGATCGAAGCCTACGTTTCTGTCCTTGCCTCGGAATATACCAATGGCTTAGCTCTAGAAGCAATCCGTTTACTATTCAAATATCTACCTAGTGCCTACCACAATGGAGCCAAGGATCCCAAGGCACGGGAAAAAGTCCACTACGCCGCCACGATCGCTGGGATGGCTTTTGCTAATGCTTTCTTAGGAATCTGTCACTCGATCGCCCACCAACTAGGGGGAACTTGCCACATTGCCCACGGTTTAGCCAACGCCCTAATGATTTCCCATGTAATTCGTTACAACGCCACCGATGTCCCCTTTAAGCAGGCAACTTTCTCCCAGAATAAATACCCCAACAGCACTTGGCGCTATGCCCAAATTGCCAACTATCTCAACCTAGGGGGCAACACTGATGAGGAAAAAGTGAAACTATTGATTCAAGCGGTAGAAGGTCTCAAACGGGAAGTAGAAATTCCTGCCACTATCCAAGATGTTCTCAAGGAGCAGGGTGTGAGTGAAGAGTTCTTTATGACCCACGTAGAAGAGATGGCGGATCATGCCTTTGATGATCAATGCACTGGTGCAAATCCCCGTTATCCCCTCATTGCCGATCTCAAACACTTAATGGTTCAGGCTTACCACGGCTAGAAACTCTGGAGCATAGATACTGTAACTGACAATTCTATGCTCTTTAACTTAGGTTACAAGAATTTAGGTTGCATGTTGGCGATACCAGTCGATCGTATTCTTGAGACCTTGCCTAAATTCCATTTCAGCTGTGAAACCAAATTCCTGCTTTGCTCGCTCTGTATCTAAACAGCGGCGGGGTTGGCCATTGGGTTTGTCTACTTGCCAAACTAATTTACCCTCATAGCCCATTAATTCACAGATCAGAGTGATTAAGTCCTTAATGGAAATTTCGTAGTTAGTTCCCAGATTCACAGGCTCTGCCCCATCGTAGAGTTGGGTGGCCATAACGATTCCCCTAGCGGCATCGGTGGAGTAGAGAAACTCCCTCGTGGGGCTACCATCTCCCCAGACAGGAATTTCTTTATCACCCCGCAAGTGTGCCTCGTGGACTTTGCGAATTAACGCAGGAATTACGTGGGAACTACTCGGATCAAAATTATCCTCTGGTCCGTAGAGATTCACGGGTAATAGGTAAATGCCATCAAAGCCATACTGTTGACGGTAGGATTGTAGTTGAACTAATAAAGCTTTTTTTGCTACTCCGTAGGGAGCGTTGGTTTCTTCGGGATAGCCATTCCAGATATCATCCTCCTTAAAAGGTACAGGAGTAAACTTAGGATAGGCACAGATTGTCCCGACACAGACAAATTTTTCGACTCCAGCTAGATGGGCAGTATGAATTAGCTGCACCCCCATCATTAAGTTATCGTAGAAAAGCTCGGCTGGTTTAGCCTGATTTAAGCCAATGCCACCCACGTGGGCAGCTAGATGAATGATAATATTTTGTCCCTCCACCGCCCTTTGGCAGGCTTCTAGAGTCGTGAGGTCGTAATCTTTCGATCGAACCACTCGAATCTGATGTGATTTGGCTCCGGCGGCAAGCAACTGAGCAATTACCTGCCGTCCCAAGAAACCCGCCCCACCAGTCACCAAAATTTGTTTATTGCTTAAATCTAAACCAGCCATAACTTCTCCTCAGTTACCAGTTACTAACTCTTTATGCTTACTGTTCACTGTTTACTGTTCTAATCTACAGTTCCCATATCCTGCCGAATAAAAGCATTATCCTCTTGAGAATCTCCAGCAGGAGGTAGCCCTAGAGCCTTTAGATCAGAATCTACCATTAGATGAACTAGTTGTTCAAAGGTGACAGAAGGTTCCCAACCTAGCTTGGCTTTGGCTTTAGAAGGATCCCCAATAAGTAAATCCACTTCTGCTGGCCGGAGGTAGCGGGGGTCAAATTCTACATAATCTTCCCACTTGAGGTTAGCGTATTCAAAAGCAATATCTAAAAACTTTTTGATGGAGTAGGTTTCGCCAGTCGCCACTACATAGTCATCAGGTTCATCCTGCTGAAGCATTAACCACATAGCTTTTACATAGTCTTTGGCATAGCCCCAATCTCTCTGGGAATCAAGATTGCCGAGAAAGAGTTTTTTTTGCTTGCCGGCCACAATGCGGGCGATCGCCCTAGTGATCTTCCGGGTTACAAAGGTTTCACCCCGGCGGGGGCTTTCATGGTTAAAAAGAATGCCATTACAGGCAAACAAACCATAGGATTCCCGATAATTAATGGTTTGCCAGTGGGCATAAACCTTAGCACAGGAGTAGGGGCTGCGGGGATAAAAAGGTGTGGTTTCTGACTGGGGAACCTCTATCACCTTGCCAAACATCTCTGAAGAACCAGCTTGATAGAACTTAACTTGGATGCCTGTTCTTTGTTGATAGTCCCGTACAGCTTCTAGTAACCGGAGATTGCCCATAGCCACGGTATCTACGGTGTACTCCGGGGAGTCAAAACTCACCCGCACATGGGATTGTGCCCCCAGATTATAAATTTCTACAGGCTTTACTTCTTCAAGAATCCGCCGCAGGGTTGTGCCATCGGTCAAATCTCCATAGTGGAGACGTAACTTAGGAGCTTCATTGTGGGGATCTTCATAGATATGATCAATCCGGTCAGTATTAAAAGTAGAAGTCCGGCGAATAATGCCATGAACTTCATAACCTTTTTCTAGCAAAAGTTCTGCTAGATAAGAGCCATCTTGACCTGTAATACCAGTGATTAACGATCGCTTACATTCCGTCATTGCTTATTCCTAGGAGAAACTAGGCAGCCTACTTGGGAGGAGCCTAGAGTTTGTTTTAGCACACCATACACCCGACATTCCTAACCGGGGAGTATTATTTATCCCCAAGTTAGCTTAAAGTTTTTCGATCGTCACCTATTTCAAATTATTTCAAACTTTTTACTTAAACTATTTACTTAGAAGTTGGAGGGTATGATTTTCTGTTCCCGGCGGGGGTACAAAACTACACTTTATAAATAGCCTCTTAGCAAGCACCATTATTCTTAGTAAATAAAACTACACCAATTGTTTTAACAATCAGGAGTAAGTCTAACCAAAAGTTTTGACTATTGACATAATAGACATCGATCTGAACACGACGGGGATAGGGAATATTATTACGCCCTGAGACTTGCCATAGCCCTGTAATACCGGGGCGAATCTTCAGTACTTTGTCAATATGTTGACCGTACTTGGGTAATTCTTCCGGCACCAAGGGACGTGGCCCAACCACACTCATATCTCCCATCAACACATTCCAGAACTGGGGAAATTCGTCAAGACTGGTTACTCGCAAGAATTTCCCAATCCAAGTAATGCGTGGATCATGACGAAGTTTGAAATTATCTTCAAACTCTGTTCGCAGTTGAGGAGAGGTGGCGATTAAATCCTCCAACACCTCATCAGCATTCTCTACCATCGTTCTGAACTTGATACAGCCGAAATGCTTGTGATCTTTACCAACCCGTTCTTGGATATAGAAAATAGACCCAGGAGAACTTATAGCTATGATTAAGGCCAGCATTAGGTACACTGGCGAAAAAAACACTAACACTGATAAAGAAAACAAAACATCAAACAGCCGTTTGACAGATTCTCCGTCTAGACGTTGGCGTGTCAAATTAGCTTTCTTGCCTCTGGTGAGGGGTTGAAGCCCTAATTTAACAAATGCCCGAAGTATCCTGACGGAGGTAAGTTGGCTTTCGGCAGTCATCTTACTCCTTCACTTCACACCACACAGTCCCGATCATAAATCACTTGTGTCTCTTGCTCATGGGATTTATGACCAAAAAGCAAGATTTTTTTTTGAGTCCCCAGATTTAAAATCTAGATGACAGTCTTCTAAGAACGCTAGGTAGCGACTTTCAAAGATTTTTGGAGCAAAATTGGCAGCGTGCGATCGTGCCAGTTCTGGTTGGAACTTTTTTGATTCTGCTTCAAAAATTTTTACTGCTTCTATTAAACCTGTTTCTGTAGGACTGTCAAATAATAATCCCGTAGCTGTCTCTGGAGACTGGCGCAAGTCTTGGATAGTTTCCAATGCTCCACCAGCCCCGTAAGCAATCACAGGAGTACCACAAGCTTGAGCTTCAACTAGAGCAATACCAAAGTCTTCCACAGCCGCATAAACAAATGCTTTTGCTCGACTCATGTACTTTTCTACCACAGCATCCGATTGATACCCCATGAGCCTAACATTAGGTTGAGCAATTTGTTGCAATTGTTTTAATTCTGGTCCGCTGCCAATAATAATTAGATTGCGCCCTAATTGGTTAAATGCCTTGACTATCAAGGATACTCGCTTATAACTAACCAATCGGGAAACTACTAGGTAAAAATCCTCTTTTTGGGACTGGAAAGGGAACCGATCGATCTCCACAGGGGGATAAATTACCTTGGCGGGGCGACGGTAGCAGCGCCAAATTCTGCGAGCGGTATGGTGGGAGTTGGCCATAAAATAATCAACACGGTTGGCGCTAATGACATCCCACTGTCGAAGTTGGTGTAGTAGGTGGCGGGTAAAAACTCCGGGAATACCCCTTCCTAAACGGCTGCTATGAAGATAATCAAAGGTCAAGTCCCATATGTAGCGCATGGGGGTGTGGCAGTAGCAGAGGTGCATTTGCTGGGGGCTGGTGAGGATTCCTTTCGCTACGGCATGGGAGGAGGAAAGAATGATGTCGTAATCCCGCAAATCTAGCTGTTCGATCGCTAAGGGCAAAAATGGTAGGTATTTCTGGACTCCGTTCTTAGCTCCGGGGAAGTTTTGCAAAAAAGTATGCCCAATGGGGCGACCATAGAGATAGCTTTGGGGATTGCTAGACTCAAAATCAATTAGGGCGTAGACATCTGCTGGAATAGATTTGAGAATTTCTTTAACTACTAATTCTGAGCCACCAGTAGCTTTGGGGGTTAACCACTCGTGAACCAGGGCATATTTCATAGATTATTCAAAAAACAATTATTATGGGTTTAATTTATTGATCTGGTTGTAATCTGTAGTGCAATTTATCCTATGAGCGATCGCCCAGTAAAATTAATCTTAGTTGATGATGACTATCTCTGGCGTTTGGGCTTGCGGACTGCCCTGACTGGAGGAGGTAATTTACAAGATGATCCCCAAGATAAGCTCCAGATTATTGGTGAGGCGACACAATTAGCAGAAATTTTCGGGCTAGAATTGATTTCTGTCCCCGATGTTTTGATTTTAGGCATCAAGAGTCCTTCCCTAGATCAACTTTGGCAGCCTTGTCAGCAACTACAGCAAAAATTTCCTAATTTAAACATTCTGTTGCTATCTAACCCCTTGGCTCCAGAGGTGTTATCCCAAGCCAGAGCGCGGGGCATTAAGGGTTATTGTTTGCGGACAGAGGCGATCGCTCAGATCCTCGCCGCAGTGAACCAAGTAGCCCAAGGAGAATCTTTTTGGAGTGATGAAGTTGAGCTACCATCTGATCTGCTAAGCAAGGAATATCTAACCCCACCTCCAAAAACTACTTTTTTGTACTCTCAAGCAATTACTGGAGTTGATCAGATAGACAAGGAACTAGAAAGAATTAATGGCTATTTACAACAATCTAAAATATCGAATATCACCTGGCTATTCTGGACAGGTAGAAAGCGTGAACTATTAACTGCTCGTTGGCTAATTAATCAACTCCTGCCCCTTGATACAAGCAATATTTCTGATAATGAATCTATCTCAGAAGAGAATAATAGTAATAATTATTTGCCCAACTCTTCTCTAGTATTTCTAGAAACAAATGAGCAAGATATTAATCAATTTATCGTTGCGAGTAATATAGGGATAAAAATTTATCAGCTTGTTCAAATGCAGCTAGAAAATAAACTAGTTAATTTAGCAGGTAGCTCTTTGGAGCTTGATGTTTTATCTTCTAGAAAGAAGAAGGATTTACTATCCCTAATCCTAGAAGGTTTTATTGCTCTCTGTAAAGATTTATCTTTGGCTCAAGTAGATCAAGAATATATTACAGCTAAGAAAAATCAATTATTACAAGACCTATGGAAAACAACTACTACTAGCTTTTTTGGCAAATACTCTAGTTTAAAAGTTGGGATGGAAGAGCAAGAAATAGTTGTAGTTTTATTGTTAGATGCTATAACTATTCAGGAAGAGATTTTAGAGAAAATTCCTTTTGTAGAGGAGTTATTATCGCAAATTTTGTTTGGAACTAATATAACGATCGATGATATTAGTTATCCGGGGGAAAGTGGAGAGGCGATCGCTAGGGCTGAATTAATTCTAGAAAACTTAATTATTCAAGTTGCTAATGCCGTTCTCCAACCTTTACTTAATCGATTTTCAGAAGTAGAAACTATCAAACTAGCCTTCTATGATCAAAAATTACTTTCTGCTAGAGATATCACTAAATTTCGCAATGATCTATCATGGAAATACCGTCTAGATAATTATTTCTATGAGCCAAAACTTATTTTTGAAAGTTCCTATAAATTATATGTTTTCAGTGAATCGGGTATCAGAAATACCCATATCTATGCGCCCCGGAATCTAGAATTGCAATCTTTAACAGGAGTGCGCTACTTTGTCACCCTTTGGTTGGAGCTTAAGGATGCGATCGCTCCCCGCCTCAAAACCCTCACTAGTTTTCTGGGGCGGGGCTTAGTCTATGTCTTAACCCAAATTATCGGCCGGGGAATTGGCTTAGTGGGCAAGGGTATTTTGCAAGGAATTGGTAATTCTCTTCAGGAAGCAAGATTAGGAAAAAGCGGCAGAAAATAACTTGTATAGCTATAAGTTTGGGATAAGTTTTATTCTGTATGAGATGATGAGATCATAATATTTCTAAATTCATAATTCCTCGACTCAGCCGCAAGTGTAACCCCATGACTCAGCCCAAAATAATTGTTCTTGATGATGATCCAACTGGTTCGCAAACCGTTCATAGTTGTCTGTTGCTGACTAAATGGGATGTGTCGACCCTAAAATTAGGATTGCTAGATGCAGCCCCCATATTTTTCATCTTGACTAATACCAGGGCAATGACTCCCCTCCAAGCAGCGGAGATTACTAGGGAAGTTTGTCAAAATCTCAAAATTGCTCTGGCAGAAACAGGCGTAGAAGATTTTGTTGTGGTGAGTCGATCGGACTCCACTCTACGGGGACACTATCCCGTGGAAACCGATGTGATTGCCGAGGAATTAGGAGGATTTGATGCCCATTTCCTCGTTCCAGCCTTTTTTGAAGGGGGTAGATTCACTCGTGATAGTATTCATTATTTAGTCGTTAATGGAGTACCAACTCCTGTTCATGAAACAGAGTTTGCTAGGGATTCAGTATTTGGCTATAGCTATAGTTATTTGCCCGATTATGTGGCGGAAAAAACTAAAGGTCAGATTCCTAGCGATCGAGTCACTAGATTTCTGTTAGCAGATCTGCGCCAAGGAATTCAACCCCAATTAAAAAAATTATCAGGAAATCAATGCTGTGTAGTGGATGGGGAAACCCAAGCAGATTTAGATATTTTTGCCCGTGACATCTTAGCCGTGGCAGCAACAGGTAAAAAGTTTTTATTTCGGAGTGCGGCTAGTTTGCTTACTTCTCTTGCTGATCTACCTCCTCAACCAGTAGCAGTCGATCGCATGTTTGAATATGTTAGAAATGGCAAACCGGGGGCTATAATAGTCGGCTCCCATGTGCAGAAAACCACAGAACAATTAGAAAATTTACTCCAAGAATCGGGGATAGTAGGAGTCGAGATTAATGTATCTAATTTATTAGCAGATTCGCCCATAAAAGGAGAAGATTTACTAGCGGAAATTTTGGCAAAAGTGGCAGAAATTCATCAGGCAGGTAACACCCCAGTAATTTATACTAGTCGTCAAGAATTAAGTTTTTCTGATACGGAAACTAGATTGAAATTTGGGGCGGCAGTTTCTCGTTTATTAATGGCTGTTGTTCAAGGTTTGCCCCCAGAAATAGGATTCTTAATTAGTAAGGGCGGAATTACTTCTAATGACGTATTGAGTACAGGGTTGAACCTCACGACAGCAAGGATTGTGGGGCAAATTTTGGCGGGTTGCTCGATCGTCCTCACCCCCAAGGATCACCCTAAATTCCCTAATTTACCAGTAGTTTTGTTTCCCGGTAATGTGGGAGATGCTAAGGGTTTAGCTACAGTATATCAGCGTTTGAATACTTGACAAGATTGAGTGGGAATGGTGCTTAAGTATTCAATTATCTCAATCAGAACATGGAAGATTGATATAACCTTGCTCTTACTCTTTTCCAACTAATTTCTTCTAACAAAAACCAACCCCAGTTTGATTTGATTTCTGGACGTTTATGGGGAGTAATAACTAGGAGATATTCACTTATTAATCCTAAATGATAAAGTAATAGTGGCAACCGGGAAATAGGGACTAGATGCAGGGCAAAACTACAAATAATCAAATCATAATTACTACCTGATAAAACTCCTTGCGAAATATCCATAAAAGTAAATCTTTTAGCAGTTCTTCTAGTCCTTTTTTGATAACTTTCATAGGTAAAGGGGTCTATGCCATCAATGTTAATGATTTTCATTTTCTCTAAAGCTAGGGTCACTTCCCCACTGCCACAGGCTAGATCCATTACTCTTACAAAAGATAAATCACCTGCTCTAGACCAATTTAGATTCCATTTTTGCCAACCTAATTGCACAATTTCTGCAACAACTAAATCATGGGGGTTACGATAACTACTGCCAAACTTTTCATAGTATTCATCGATATCGTGCTTGATGTAAGCATCCCGAAGAGATGATATCTGATTAGAACTAAAACGTTGATTTTCATCTATGTTTATGAAACTTTTATTTAAATGATTTTTGTTCATAAATCTCAATAATATTACTGCAATTATCTCTATTCTAAACTTAGAGCTAGTGCTATACTTATATATTATGTTAACTATAACAATTATAAATGACTTACTAGATTCAATCGCTTCTGGTAAACAATTTCATCCACCCACCACAGGTGAGTAAAATCACCTAGAATTACTACATGACTTTAGTGTCAAGCCTTTCATGAGTTTTCTAATCCTTAAGGCATAATCTAAAAATTTCTTTGAGGAATAGTAAGAAATTCCTTGAAGTGGCATAAGAACTATTGATTTTCTGTAGAGCAACTTCAAGGTAAAATAAAAAAATACTAGGGTTTTATTTCTAATAAAAATACTATTTGTTCTTCTCTAGGCACAGATATAGCACCTTCCACCTTAGTGAAGTATGCACCTAGCTTTAAGTCTTCCTCTTCTATAGCGTAGCGGTACTTCAATGGGAGGATTCAGGGGACTTTTCTGACTGCATTTTAATGAGAAGTGCTGTGTATCATAATTTATAAATATAGTCATCATAATACATGGCTCGTAATATCTACTATTTAGGTTCACTGCTATGCCCTTAACATATTTTGATCAAGCAAAGGTAATGGTGGTAGATGATCATGCTCCCAGCCGCATGACTGCTGCCGCCCTCCTTTCGGTAGAGGGCTATGATGTTTTAGAAGTAGAGAGCGGGATCAAGGCTTTAAGTTTGGTAAATGAGTATGGGCCAGATTTGATTCTCATGGATGTGATGATGCCAGAGATGGATGGTTTTGAGGTATGCCGCCGGCTTAAGGAAGATGAACACACTCGCTTGACCCCCTTGATTTTCGTGACTGCTCTCCATGATAAAAAGTCAAGAATTTCGGGTATTAATGTGGGAGGGGATGATTTTTTGACTAAGCCCTTCGATCGCCTAGAACTATCAGCCAGAGTCCGGTCTTTAATTAATCAAAAACGCCTCAATGAAGACCTAGACCATGCAGAGCAAGTATTATTCTCGATCGCTAAAACTGTAGAAAGTCGAGATCCCGTAACTGGAGATCATTGTGAACGACTAATGATGTTGGGCAAGGACTTTGGGGAATATCTAAATCTCTCTCGTATGGCAGTCCGGGATCTAATGTGGGGTAGCTATTTACATGATATTGGCAAAATTGCTATTCCTGATGCAGTACTGCTCAAAAAAGGGAGCTTTACCACCGAAGAACGACTAATCATGAATCAGCATGTAATAATTGGAGAGCGCATCTGCCAACCCCTACGGACTATGCGGGGAGTGATGCCCATTATTCGTCATCACCACGAGCGCTGGGATGGCAGCGGCTATCCCGATGGCTTAGTAGGGCAGAATATTCCTCTGTTGGCGCAGGTATTTCAAATTATTGATATCTACGATGCCCTTAGGAGCGAACGTCCCTATAAAGTCGCCTTGTCCCAAGCTCAAGCCCTAAAAATCATTCAGGAAGAAGTGGAGAAAGGCTGGCGCAATCCTCAGTTAGTAGAGCAATTTCAAGATTTTATGGGACATATTTCTCCGCAGATTAAAGTAGGTTAATTAGCACTATTTTCTTATCCAAAATAACTTACCTTCGTGGAGATCCATAACTGGTTGGTTACTTAGGCGAATTAGGTTTTGATCGTGGGTAGTGACAATGACTGTAGCTCCGAGATCACTCATTTTTTCTAGTAAGCCGAGAATCTGAAGAGAATTATTTAAATCTAAATTACCTGTAGGTTCATCGGCCAGAATTAATGCTGGAGTATTGATAATTGCCCTGGCTAAACTAATTCTCTGTTGTTCTCCCCCGGATAGTTGTGGGGGATATTGATGTACTTTGTCTGCTAAACCAACTAGTTGCAAAGTGGGAATTAGGCGGCGGCGAATTTCTTGGTTTGAGTAGCCCTGAGCCCAAAGGACAAAAGCTACATTTTCTCCTACAGTCCGGTTCTCAATTAGTTTGTAATCTTGAAAAACTATGCCAATTTTGCGGCGGATTCTAGCTAGGCGATCGCCCCGTAGTTTCTCTACTGCTACATCCTCAAAAATTACTCTTCCACTAGAAGGTTTTTCTGCACCATAAAGCATTTTTAATAAAGTTGATTTTCCTGCCCCCGATGCCCCAGTAATAAATAAAAAATCCCCTGGGTTGAGCTGAAGATTAATATCTACTAAACATTTCTTCCCATTAGCATAAACTTTACTTACTCTTTCTAACTTAATAGTTGCAGGAGTAGAATTTGCTTGAGGAATTGGTGCTTGATAAGGAATGATTTTAGCTGATTGCACTTTATTTTTATCTCAAGTATTTATGTTGAATTAGGCTTTAATTCTCCCCCTTTTTTAAGAGGGATTGGGGGGATCATCTTCATAAAATCCCTGATAATTTTAGCTAACTTTTGCTAATCTTTGCTAATCTTTGCTAAATAATGCTCTTAAGGCAAATTTTGGTAGTGCTGCCATGCGCCGCCACCGCCACGGCTCTTGGTAGAGGCGATAGAGCCACTCTAGATGATTATCTCGTAACCATCCCGGCGCCCGGGTTTTTACTCCCGCCCAAATATCAAAACTTCCGCCTACACCAATCCAGATGGCTTGAGGGCAGAGATGGCGGTGGTTAGCAATCCATAATTCTTGGCGAGGTACACCCAAGCCGACCAGAATAATTTTGGGTTGGATTTTAGTTAGTTGCTCCAAAAATGCTGGGGTATCTTCGGGGGTTAGGTAGCCATGCTGAACTAGGGCGATCGCTAAACCGGGATACTTTTCCTGCAATTTCTCTGCTGCTGTTGCCGCTACTCCCACGGCCCCGCCGTAGAATACTACGGGATAGTTACTGCCTAAGTCTCCAGCTTTTTGTAAAAGAGAAGCCGCTAATTCAATCCCCGGACAGCGTTGCGATCGTTCTCCTTTCAATCGGAGATACAAAACTACTCCTGCTCCATCAGGAATCACCAATTCTGCTTGATGAATAATGGCTCCCAACTCTGGGCTTTGTTCTGCCTGCATGGCCATCTCTGCATTCAGGGTGACTACTTGGACTCCTTGCCCCTGCTGCATTCTGTCTACTAGCCATGTAGTGTAGTTATCAAGAAGATGCACTGGAGAACCCAATACAGGAATTTTTTTTAGGGATGAAGTCATAACTGATAACTGTTTACTGATAACTGATTATATCAGGGGAGGTTGAGTTTTATGCCCCGGATGGCAAGATCGAGGAGTTCGATCGGATGCATGATTGGGACAGTACTGCCCTGTTCTTGCAGATGTTTACTAATTTGCAGGGTGCAGCCGGGGTTGGCTGAGGCAATTAATACTGCTCCAGTATTGAGCAGGTTTGTTACCTTTTGATCGCCCAATTCATCCGCCACCTCTGGTTGCAACATATTATAAATCCCCGCACTGCCACAGCAGAGAGCCGCATCGATCGATTCTTTGAGTTGGACACCAGGAATTTGTTTGAGTAACTGCCGGGGTTGGACACTAATTTTTTGGCCGTGCAATAAATGGCAGGCATCTTGGTAGGCGATCGATAATTTTTCTACTTCTCCAGTCTCCTTCACCGTCGTCAAGGGCGATAACTTGGCAGTTAAACCAATCTCTGCCAAAAATTCCTGTACATCCTTAACTTTTTTGCTAAACTCTAAGGCTCGATCGGCATACTCTGGATCATCCGCCAAAATATGGTGGTATTCCTTCAGGGTATGGCCACAGCCAGCCGCATTGATAATAATTGCATCTAAATTGCGATCGGCAAAACTATCGATCATCTGCCGAGCTAAATCTTGTGCCTGTTCCCGTTGCCCCTGATGTTCTGGCAGTGCTGCACAGCAGCCTTGGCTTCTAGGGATTACCACCTCACAACCATTAGCTGTTAACACCCTAACCGTAGCTTCATTCACTGGATTGAAAAATAAGCGCTGTACGCAACCCAAAATCATGCCCACTCGGTAGCGTTTCTCGCCTACTGCTGGGAAAATACCGGGTAATTTTTCTTGGAAAGCATCAAAAGTTAAGCTGGGTAAATTACCTTCCATCCCAGCTAATCGAGGGGATATTTGCTTGAGTAGACCTGTAGATTTGACTAAACTTTGTAAGCCTAATTTTTGATAGATAAATAAGGGAATGAGCAGAAATCTAAGGCGATTGGGATAAGGGAATAAATTAAAAATAAAACTGCGGTACAACTTATCTAGAGGTTGCCGGGGATGGTTTCGCTCTACCTGCGATCGAGTAGCGGCAATTAGTTGGTCATACTTCACCCCAGAGGGACAGGTGGTAACACAGGCCAGACAACCCAGACAGGTATCAAAATGTTGAGCGATCGCTGGAGATAGGGGAATTTCCCCCTCATTAATCGCATCCATCAAATAAATTCTGCCCCGTGGTGAATCAGTCTCTTTGCCAATCACTCGATAGCTGGGGCAGGTAGATAGACAAAACCCACAATGAACACAGGTATCAATTAATTTGGCATCGGGGGGATGATCCTTATCAAAACTGGGGGAATAGTTGTTGCTTTGGAGATCGGTGGATAATTTAAGAGGTCTAGGTTCAGTTTGCATGGTTTATCAAGAGGAGGTAGAAAATGATGAAAACTAGTAATGCACTAAAAATTATTGATAATTTGACAAGTAATGATCCTGAGATTGAAGACATGATAAGGGCAGATTATGATGGTCACTCCCTCTCAATGCTACAAAAAATTTGCTTATGCCCTCACTGATCGCTAATAACAACCCTGTAATCCCCAATCTCTCCGTTCATCAGAAGATGTAATTTCATCACCGCATCTAAATAGTGTAACCTGTCCATCAACCATGCCATAAACTCTAAAATCGTCTGTATTCCATATTCCAAGATGAACTGCTCCAAAGTTACTACAATTACTAATAATATTTCGGCTAATTTCCTGCATCATTCTTGGAGAATTCATTATGTCGGCTCCTCTAGAACCTGACATAGCAAAATACACCATAAGGAATTTATCAGGAGGATAGCCTCTATAGTTTTGAGAAATATCTATTATCCGTCTATTAAGATTCAGGTTCTGACGATTATCTACAAGAATTATTGTTCCT
>JANMHD010000287.1:0-9187 GCA_031374985.1 Coleofasciculaceae cyanobacterium OTE_70_metabat_329
GGGGGGAGCTTTAGCAATTCCGGTTACGAAAGAAGGAAAGTTAGTTTTGGTAAAGCAATACCGTTTTGCCACTCAGGGCAGGTTGCTGGAATTTCCGGCCGGGACTGTGGAACCTACGGAAGATCCGGCAGAAACTATCCGCCGAGAAGTGGAAGAAGAAACCGGATACCGTGCCCACAAGTGGCGCAAGTTGGGAGAATTTTTCCTTGCTCCCGGTTATTCCGATGAAGTAATTTATGCTTTTCTGGCCGAGGATTTGGAACTTCTGGAGGCTCCCCCGGCACAGGATGAAGATGAGGATATGGAAGTAGTATTGATGACACCAGAAGAACTAGAGGCAGCAATTTTAGCAGGGGAAGCAGTAGATGCTAAGTCGATCGCTAGTTTTTTCCTAGCCCGTCCTTTTTTGACTTTTGCATAAGCTGCTGGGTGAGGGGGCGATCGCAAATTGCTTTTGCCATTTGGCTTGCCGTCCAAAAAAACAATATCACTCCCAGAGTTATAGCTTGATCGCTATCCTACGAACCACAATGCCACTATCTAATTTGTAGGTATCCTTGGCAAGCACTATAAATAATCAAGCAGAACCCAGATAGGGGGGCATTGCCCACCCTACGGGAGGAGTAAAGAATCTGGGGAGTACTACCTACTTAACGACTAAGTTGTTGTAGGGGCTAGTAAGTTTATCCAGTTGCTTGGTCAACAAACTTAGGAATAGACCCACATCAGTGACAACGCCGACGGATTCGATCGATCCCCGATCGCTCAACTTCGTCACCACCGCTGGGTTAATATCCACACAAACCATTTTCACCCCAGCCGGAGTCATGTTCCCTACCCCGATCGAGTGGAGCATGGAAGACAACATTAGGATCATATCTGCGCCCCGGATCAACTCAGAGTAATGTTCTTGAGCTTTGATCAGATCCATCTGGGTATCGGGCAGAGGTCCATCATCCCGGATAGAACCGGCAAGGGAGAAGGGAATCCCAGCTTTCACACATTCATAGAAAATCCCTTGACTGACCATACCTTGCTTCATGGCTTCGGCAATACTTCCATAGCGGCGTACATGGTTAATGACTTTAAGGTGGTGGCGATGTCCCCCACTCACAGCGGTTCCCCGTTGCATATCTACCCCTAGGGAAGTTCCCATCATGGCTTGTTCCATATCATGCACAGCGATCGCATTACCCCCCAAGAGAGCTTGGACGTAGCCTTCCCGGACCAACCGAGCCAGATGTTCACCGCCTCCAGTATGGATCACCACCGGGCCAGCTGTTACTACCACCTTGCCGCCTTGATCTCGAATTTGGCGCAATTCCCACGCCACCTGCTCCACCACTATTTCTACTCGCCGCTCACTGGAAACACTACCGGACATGAAACTAAATTCTTGGCTACTGCGGGTTTCCCTAGACTCAGTTTTACGGATGGTTCTAATGCCACCCACACCAACCATGACATGTTCCCCTTTCTTGATATCCCGCAATAGCTTACACTCAGCTGTAATCTTTGCCTGCCGCTCTTTTTTCTTACCTCCTTTACCTTCTTTACCCCCTTTAGCTGCCTTACCTTCTTTACCCCCTTCATCCTCAAAATTAACTACGATCGCCCCATCCATGCGTTGTTTCTGGACTAAAATCCACTCTCCCCGCACCCGAATTTCCGTAGGATAAATAGTACTGACATAGAAATCATCGGGAGCCACTCCAGATTTAACTACCACCTCTAGCTGGGCATCCCGCACATCTTGGGGCATATCCACTGCTCCTAAGTCAATCAACCTAGAAACAATATCCTCCATGACTTCCCCAGAAGGAGCCGAGACTTTCACCTCCGCAGCCGAGGTACTTTGGCGCTGTTCTCCCAGATTAAAGTTCAGGACTTGGAAACTGCCGCCATTTTCGGTAATGCTATCCAAAGCCTTACTAATTAAACCAGAATCAAGGAGATGCCCTTCTAAGCGAATTGTCCTACTGGCTACGGGGGTATTGGCATGGACTGCTTCATGGACAGGTTCTGTCACCCGGAGAGTTAAGCACTTAGCGGCTCCCCCAGCCTTGAGAAATTCTGTTAGGGGTGTTTCCATAATCTGAAATCCTAAACTGACTAGACGTTCCTTGAGCCTAGTAGTAGCTTTATTCATGATCACCAAAGAATTGATATTCACTGCATTGCAAGCAAAATTTGCAGCATCAACTTCTTCCACCGCAATTCTCTTTTCTGGAGGAACTCGCATTTCAATCAGGCGATTGGAGTAGGAATCAAAAGCCGGAGGGTAGTAGAGCAAGTAGCCATTAGCTAGGGGGCAAAAACAGGTATCAAGGTGATAGAAGCGATCGTCCATGAGGCGCAGGGATAATACTTCTATATCTAGCCACTTGGCAATGTAGGTATGGGAATCTAGTTCTGATCGAAAACCATAGCCCGCCCACAACCAGCGTCCTTCCCGATCGAGTAGGGCATCCCCAGCTCCCTCAAAAGGTAAATCTTTAGGTAATTCAAACACCTCAAATCCTTGGGCAGCAAACCATGTTTTGAAGTAGGGTTCTTCCCCTTGCCGTTCCTTATGGAAGAAGCGACTGAGGACTACCTTATCCCCTAAAACCAATCCGGCATTAGCTGTGAAGACAAGATCGGGGACACCTTTTTCTGGGGTAATTAAATCCACGATCGCATGGTCTTTGATCAGATGATGGAGTTTTTCCCATTGGTCTACGGCGCGATCGTAGGTCGCTTTGCCAATATTGCCTTCCATCCACGGATTAATTACATAATCCACATGGTAGTGATCAGGAGCGCACATCAAAAAACGTAGTGTATCAGTCATAAATTTAAGTATATTTTGGAGGATAGACCCTTGAATTGCAGAAAACTATAGGAATCAAAGTTAGGCTAATATTATAAGCTCTCTAGAGAGCTAATCATCTCTTAAGTATTGCCAGTGTTAATCATTCCCTGACATTTAAAGGATTATTGGTAAGGATATCTTGCTTTCTTCAACTCGACAAAACTATCACATTAAAAAGGATTTTCGGCTATCATGGGGAAATTATAGAGCCTTGATCGCAACCCTATGCCTTTGCCTCGTCTAGTAGTCCTGATTGCCGGAGTTGCCCTGATTTTGGGCATGATGTTGTGGTTAGTTAATGCTCTTTACCGTCTCTACATTCAAATTTCTTTCACGGCCCCTTTACTTGCCAATATTCTTTTATTTTTATTGATATTATTATTAGCTACTTTAGTCGGAGCTTTTGTTTATTATCTTTATCTAATTACAAACCCTAAACAGACTAATCGCTCTAAACAGTCGCCGAAAGTTCCTGCCGAAAAAGCTGAAGTTGCAGAATCAAACCTCAAGGCAATTCGCCAGCAGGTAGAGCAAATTCAAGATGAAGTAGCTCGCCAAGAATTATTGATGCGATCGAGAGAAATTGAATCTACTTTAGCTAGGGGAGAACTATTAGTTGTAGTATTTGGGACTGGTTCTGCTGGAAAGACTTCCTTAATTAATGCCTTGATTGGTCGAGTAGTAGGAAAGGTAGGCGCCCCGATGGGCAGTACAGAAGTTGGGGAAACCTATACCTTAAAATTAAAGGGTATTAATCGAGAGATTTTAATTACTGATACGCCGGGAATTTTGGAAACAGGAATAGCAGGAACAGAGCGAGAAAATCTGGCTCGCAAGTTAGCAACTCAGGCAGATTTATTATTATTTGTAGTGGATAATGACCTACGACAATCAGAGTATAAACCCCTCCAAGATTTAGCAGCTATCGGCAAGCGATCGCTCTTAATTCTCAATAAAAGTGATCTCTACAATGAAGTAGATCAGGAATTGATTCTAGCAAGGTTACGGGAGCGAGTCCGGGGCTTTATTTCTACAATGGATGTGGTAGCTATTACTGCTAATCCTCAAGCTGTGCAATTAGAAACCGGAGAAATTGCCCATCCCGAACCAGAAATTATGCCTTTAATTAGAAGATTAGCCGCCGTTCTCCGAGCGGAGGGAGAAGACCTAATTGCTGATAATATTCTCTTGCAATCCCAAAAGCTGGGGGAAGAAGCAAGGAAAATAATTGAACAACAACGGCGGCGACAGGCAGAGAAAATTGTCGATCGCTTCCAATGGATCGGAGCGGGGGTAATTGCTGTGACTCCTTTACCAGTGGTAGATGTTTTAGCCACTGTGGCGATAAATGCCCAGATGGTGATTGAAATTGGGCGGGTCTACGGCTGTGAACTGAATATGGAGCGGGGTAAGGAGTTGGCTCTATCCTTGGGGAGGACTTTTGCCAGTCTGGGGGTAGTGAAGGGAGCGATCGAACTAGTTTCTGCTGCCTTAAGAACCAATGTGGCAACCTATCTAGTAGGTAAAGCAATCCAAGGGGTGACAGCCGCTTATCTAACTCGCATTGCCGGCCGGAGTTTTATTGAATATTTCCGCCATAATCAAGATTGGGGTGATGGGGGCATCACAGAAGTAGTCCAACGGCAATTTCAACTAAATCGAAAACAGGAATTTATGAAAACTTTTATGCAAGAAGCACTCCATAAAGTTATGCCTCCTTTAGTAATTAAAGAAAAGGAAGTAGAGACCGAAGAATGGTAATTTACGGCGGTTTTCAGTTATGTGAAGAAAGGCTTTTCCTCTAGAACAGAGGGCTTAAATCCCTTGCCTGTCGTCCACAAACTAGAAAAGTGCTGTATTTTTCCTTTGATAATGTGAGTTCGGTTTAAGCAAAAATCCTGACCCTAAGCCTAGAGACGTTCCCTGAGCGGAGTCGAAGGGAACATTTCCACTACAAAAGAAGATAAGCGATCAAAGATTTGTAGTGGGGTTTTGACTACTTCGACTACGCTCAGCCAGCGATAATGGTTACAGTTTTCGTAAAATGGTATTAGGGGGATTTATTATCCCGAACTCACGTTGCTTAGGCGGGATAAATACGCAGACGACGGTTTGGCTCATCCCCAAAACTACTTGATTTGAGACGGTAATGTTCCACTAGTTCGTGTTGCATTTTCCGTACCTTGGCCGATCGAGGTAAAAGCTCCACTGGTTGCCCCTTGGGGATAACAATCTGCTCTACTGCTAGACGTGCCTCTTCTAGGGCTTCGATCTCATCCTGCGCTCCACTGGAGGTAAACAGGCGGACATCGGTAGTTTCTGGCATAGCGGGGTCGTCCATATCCAGCAGGCGGCGTAGAGCTTTGGTGATCTGGGGAATTGTCCCGGCTTTGAGAGTGTGGATGGGAATATGTCTGGCTCTGGCGATCGGGCGTAGTTTGGATTGATGCTTGAGGTTCGATCGTAATGCCAAAATCACGTCAGCATTTTCCATATCCTTAGTTAAAATCACTGGTAAATTCAATACCTGAATCACCTGCTCTAGTTGTTGGCGGCTGACTCCATAAGGATAGACATGGAGGGGCAAATCCTCCCCATTAGCAGCAAAACCTAGATGAATTAAATTATCTCCTTGCCAAGACTGATCAAGAAGTTGGGCAAAATCATTTTCCCTAGGGCGATTAAACTCTGCTCGGCTTTCACTTCTGCCCTCAATAATTGGGGACATCTGGCCTGTAGTCCGCCAGCCTGTAGGCTTAAGGGGATAAATTTCTGCGGTCTTTAGGGAACCCTCATCTCTAGACCTACTTCTGTTTTCCCTAGGGGCAGAAGAATCAAGAGGTTCAAAACCCCGATCAAACTCTCTATCAAATTTTCTTTCATTTCTCTCCAAGGAACGATCGCTCCCCCGTTCCATACCTAGGGGAACCTTGGGCGGGACTGGGCGATCGACAAACTCCCGTGTAATCACGATTTTCCCTTCCCCATCCACACTGCGGACTTCTGGGTTGGGTTCCCGCGATCGCAATAGTTGATCCAAGCTATCGGCCACATTTTCATGAATGATCCAGCGCTGCCGTTCTAACATTTCAATGGCGATCGCAAAAGTTGGTGGAGCTTTCCGTTCGAGGACAGTTTTTTGGGAACCCCTGCGCCGTGCTTCATCATCTCCTAGAGTGACAGCTTGGATACCCCCTACTAAATCCGAGAGGGTAGGGTTTTTCATCAAATTTTCTAGGCGATTGCCGTGGGCTGTGCCTACTAATTGTACCCCCCGTTCGGCGATCGTTCGGGCTGCCAAGGCTTCTAGCTCAGTGCCAATTTCATCAATCACGATCACTTCTGGCATATGGTTTTCCACTGCCTCGATCATGACTTGGTGTTGCAATTCGGGACGAGCTACCTGCATTCGTCGTGCCCTGCCGATCGCTGGGTGGGGAATATCTCCATCTCCAGCAATTTCATTAGAAGTATCAATAATTACGACTCGTTTCCCCAGATCATCGGCCAGAACCCTAGCAATCTCTCGTAAGGCCGTAGTCTTGCCCACTCCGGGACGACCCAACATCAAGATCGATTGCCCTGTTTCTACTAAGTCATTAATCATCGTAATCGTGCCAAATACTGCCCGCCCGACTCGACAAGTTAAACCGATAATTTCGCCAGTCCGGTTGCGGATTGCACTAATTCTATGCAATGTACGTTCAATTCCTGCTCGGTTATCGCCGCTAAACGTACCTACCCGTTGCAAACAATAGCTCAATTGCTCTAGAGATATGGGAATATCAGATAAATACTCAGCCCCTTGGGGGAAACGAACTTCTGGCAGCCGGCCCAAGTCCATTACGACTTCTACTAAAGTATCTCGCTGAGGATGCTGGGTAATGGCGGCGCATAGCTCTGGAGGCAAAACTTCTAGTAATTTCTGCAAGTCTTCAGTAACCAATTTCTGAGGGGAATCAAGGGAATTAGATGCGTTAACCAAATCAGTAGGATTTACCATGAAAAGTTTAGTAAGTGGGTAAGCTCTCCTATATGCTAAAGCCTTTACGCTTAAATGGGTACACTTAAACTAGAAATTTTTAGCAGCCCTTTATACTGGTGATGACTTGATCCCCGCTATTCCTGCTGATTAAACTGATTAAGCTGATTAATAGGTTGCTATGGCTTATCATCTAGAGTTCCGTCCTTACCAACTTCCCTTAAAGAAACCTCTAACAACCAATTATGGTAGCTGGAGTGTCCGGGAGGGGATAATTATTCGCCTGATTAATGAATTAGAACGGGTTAGCTACGGAGAAATTGCTCCTATTTCTTGGTTTGGCTCTGAAACTATGGCTGAGGCTCTCCAATTTTGCCAACAATTACCTGCAAGAATTACCCAAGAGGAGATTTGGACTATTCCCGATCGCCTCCCCGCCACTCAATTTGGCTTTGGCTCTGCTTGGGAAAATTTAGAAATAAATTCTAACTCTCTTGCAAACCTAGAAATAACCCCAAACCCCCTTGCAAAGGGGGCTTTAAACAATGTTCCCCTCCTTTTAAGGGGGGCTAGGGGGGTTCCATCTTGCTACAGCTACCTATTACCCACCGGCATCACTGCTCTAGAATCTTGGCAATTGCCTTGGCAGCAAGGTTATCAAACTTTTAAGTGGAAAATTGGTGTTGCCCCCATCCATCAAGAATTAGAGCAACTCTACCAATTAGTTAATCTCCTGCCCTCTGGAGCAAAGCTAAGATTAGATGCTAATGGGGGCTTGAATTTAGAACAAGCGAAACTTTGGTTAGGAGAATGCGATCGAAACTGCAATCACTGGCAGCGCTTGAATAAGGCAGAAAATCCTAACCTCCTTGCAGACTCAGAAATAACCCCCAACCCCCTTGCAAAGGGGGCTTTAGAAGTTGTCCCCCCCTTTTTAAGAGGGGCTAGGGGGGATCGAATTAAGCAACCTACCGCAAAAATAGAATTTCTAGAGCAACCTTTACCAGTTGAGGATTTTGGGGATTTATTAACCTTGGGCGATCGCTATGATACACCGATCGCCCTGGATGAATCTGTCGCAACCTTAGGACAACTAAAAACCTGTTATGCTCAAGGCTGGCGGGGAATTTTTGTAATTAAACCTAGTATTGCTGGCTATGGCGATCGCCTCCGAGAATTTTGCCAAAATCATTCCCTTGATGCCGTTTTTTCCTCTAGTCTAGAGACAGCGATCGGCAGAAATCATGCCCTAAAACTTGCTCAAGAATTAAGTAATAGCGATCGAGCTTTGGGTTTTGGCGTTGATCACTGGCTAGAAATAGATCAAGAAACCTTAATTAAGCAACTATGGCAGGGGCATTAGACTATCTTCAAAAGTTATCAAATAACGACTGGTTAATCACAAATCAGCTCCATGATTTTTTATCTCTTGCCCAAAACTACTATCAAGAATTAATACCTTTTGTCACCCAAAATCTTACTCCTAGAATCTTAATAATCGATCCTGATCCGATTAAATTTTTGGCTAAATTTCTTGCGACTACCGCCGCAGAATTACCTGTGTTTTTAGGTGATCATCAATGGGGTGATCAAGAATGGCAACAGGTAGATAAATTAGTTCAACCAAACTTTATTTGGCAAGCTGAATTATTATCTACAACTAATCTAATTCCAAATTTAATTCCAGACTTGAAATCTAGTTTAATTATGATTCCTACAGGTGGCTCTTCTGGAGTGATGAAATTTACTATGCACACTTGGCAAACGCTCTCGGCATCGGTGGTAGGATTGCAGGAATATTTCCAAGTTCCAGTGATTAATTCCTTCTGTGTCCTGCCTGTTTATCATGTCAGTGGTTTGATGCAATTTATGCGATCGCTCCTCACCGGGGGCAAATTGGTAATTACTACAAGTAAATATCTAGAAACTAACTTGAATTTCTCTATTAACTCCCAAGATTTTTTTATTTCTCTTGTTCCCACCCAGTTACAGAAGTTATTAACTAATCCCTTAGCTAGTACTTGGCTATCCCAATTTCAGGCAGTATTTCTTGGTGGTGGTGCTGCCTGGCCAGATCTATTAAATCAGGCGAGAAATCTTCAAATTCCCCTTGCCCTAACTTATGGCATGACAGAAACTGCCTCTCAAATTGCTACCCTCAAACCCCAAGATTTCTTAGCCGGAAATAACAGCTGTGGTCAAGTTCTACCCCATGCTCAAATAACTTTCAAACTCCCCCTTTCTAACGAGGATTTAAGGGCTTCTAATTTAGGAGATAAGACTGGTGGATCCCCCCCAGCCCCCCTTAAAAAAGGGGGGGGAGAGAAGATGAAAGTTAAAGGAGATTTAGG
>JANMHD010000312.1:0-1725 GCA_031374985.1 Coleofasciculaceae cyanobacterium OTE_70_metabat_329
GGCGGAGTAGCCCAATTATTATTGAAGCAGCTAACTTTGTTCTGGATTGGGTTAATCAGACGCAGAATAGTCATCCTGAGCTACTACCTTTCCAACCCCAACATATCCAGCCCGTTGCCCCCGGCGATCCCCAAGCGGATGCTAACCCTGAACCCACAGGTTTAGGTCTAGAAATTCATACCCCGGTAGATATTTATGAAACGGTGGAATTACTAGGCGATCGTCTCCTGGAACTCTTGGCAGACCACCCAGACCGGACTATGGCAATCCTAGTGCGGGAAAATCGTCAGGGGAGTTTTTTGGCCCAACAATTACAGGAACGGGCAAAGGCCGCAGGGTTAGCAATTTATGAAGTCTATGAGAGCGATCGCCATTCCCATGTGCCAAGGGAAATTCTTAGCTTATTGCAATTTCTCGATCGCCCCCATTCCCCCGACTACCTCAAGGCTGCCCTAGAAGTTTTAGTAAAGCGGCAATTAATTCCTGCCCAAGACCTCAATGCCCTAGCTACTTTCCCCGAACAATTCCTTTATCCCAGTCCCCTAGACCCGCCTCAGAACCCAGCGATACAAGCTGCCCGCCGTTACTGTACCCAACTTCTTCGGGCTAGATGGGAATTACCCCTCTATCATTTACCCACTTTCTTGGCTTTTACCCTCCGCTACGACCAAGCAGAACTAGCTACCAACGATAAACTCACGGAACGGATGGGGCAACAAAACCGAGGCGAGAATAATTTAGAAAGAGCGATCGCCAACCTCCAAGAAATTATCAACACGGAAAGGCTCACTTGGGTAGAAGTAGAAAACCCGGAATCTCAATATATCCGCCCCGGACAACTCACCATCATCACCATGCACAAGGCTAAGGGTCTGGATTGGGATTATGTTTTCCTGCCCTTTCTTCATGCTGATGTCATCCCCGGTAATCTCTACGTCCCTGCCGGAGCAAAATTTCTTGGTGGTTATACCCTAGCAGAAGTGGCACGAGCGCAGATTCGAGCTAAATTACACGGGATAGAAATTCCGGCAGCAGCCCAAGCCTGGCAAGAAGCAGAATACCTAAAAACTGCCGAAGAGTTTCGCCTCCTCTATGTAGCTATGACTCGTGCCAAGCGTCTCTTGTGGCTCTCGGCAGAAGAAAAAGCCCCTTTTCGTTGGAATATTTTTAGTCCCCAAGCTAGTGGAGGTTTACCGGTCAATCTTCAAGCCAAAAAGCCCTGCCCTGTGATCCCCGCTCTCAAGGAAAGATTTCCCCAAGCGGTGATGACTGGTTTTTGAGTACAACTTTCTTTCCCCTTTTTACAGCAGTTTTGGTTCAATTAAAACTAGAAGGAACCCCCTGAATCCCCATTTGAAGGGGGACTTTAAGAGCGAGATTGTAGCTTTCTAGGTTGTAACCTGCTGTAAGAGAACTAGGGGGAAGCATTCCTGATGTTAAACCTGTTCCAAAATCCACGTTACAGCCTCGGCTAAATCTGGAGCCACATGGTTGGGTTGAGCATGGTGTTGATATTCCCCACTCAGAATGGCTTCACCGTAGCCCGTCTGGACTAGGATGCCTTGACAACCAGCATTATGAGCAAGATCTACGTCCGTAGCTTTATCCCCCACCATGAAACTTTGCTGTAAATCTAGATCATGATCCCAAGCTGCCGCCACTAGCATCCCGGTATTGGGCTTGCGCCATGTACTCCAGCCAGTGAACTGGGGATTAATTCCCCCC
>JANMHD010000329.1:0-8095 GCA_031374985.1 Coleofasciculaceae cyanobacterium OTE_70_metabat_329
CGGGGGAAATTACGGGCGATCGTCCAGAAATATCCTCAAATCTTTGATGAAGTCCGGGGCTGGGGTTTAATTAATGGCCTACAGATCAAGCCAGAGATTGCCTTAACTTCTGTAGATGTGGTTAAGGCGGCGATCGAGCAAGGTCTTCTCCTAGTTCCTGCTGGGCCAAAGGTTCTTCGTTTTGTGCCACCCTTAATTGTTTCTGCCTCAGAAATTGATCAGGCGATCGCTGCCCTTGAAAAGGCAATTTTGTAACTAGCATAAGGTGCATTAATGAAATGTAGCGCATATTAACCCCCTGAATCCCCGCACTAACGTGCCGCTACGCTAGAGTAAAGGGGGATTTACAGCAGATTGCAATCTAGTAAGCTCTAGTCTTGATCTTCAAGTCTCCCTTTGCAAGGGAGATTTAGAGGGTTTTTCCCCGATTATCTGCACACAAATTGCTGTAAAGAGCAAGCGCTATTAATTAAATCTTTTGGCCGGTGCGTTACGCTACGCTAACACGCCCTACTTAGTAATTCTCTTTAAACCTATGCCCCATCCTAAGACCTTAAATTCCCCCACCATCCACAAACTAGCTAATGGGTTAACCATTGTTGCCGAGCAGATGCCTGTAGAAGCAGTAAATCTTAATATCTGGTTGCCTGTAGGTTCCATGGTAGAAACAGATGCTATTAATGGCATGGCACATTTTCTGGAACACATGGTGTTTAAGGGAACTGATCAGTTGCAGATGGGGGAATTTGAGCAACGCATTGAAGAGATGGGAGCTGTAACGAATGCCGCCACTAGTCAAGACTACACCCATTATTACATCACCACGGCTCCCAAGGATTTTGCTGAGTTAGCCCCCCTCCAACTAGAAGTAGTCCTAAATGCCACGATCCCTGAAGATGCCTTCCATCGGGAAAAGTTAGTGGTATTGGAGGAGATTAATCGGAGTGATGATAGTCCCCAACGGAGAGTTTATCAGAAGGCGATCGCCCTTGCCTGTGCCGAATTACCCTACCGTCGTCCGGTACTAGGACCAAGGGAAGTAATTGAAAATCTCCAACCATCTCAAATGCAGGAATTCCATCACCATTGGTATCATCCCAGCAGGATGACCGCCGCAGTAGTCGGAAATTTACCCGTAGAGGAGATGATCGAAATTGTTACCAAAGCCTTAGATCAAGGAAATTACCCATCACCACCTCCCCAAGCTCTAGAATCATTTATCTCAGAAAGCCCTTTTGAGACTATTGTTCGTCAAGAATATATCGATGCGGGGATTCAGCAGGCACGATTGGTGATGGTATGGCGAGTACCGGGTTTTCAAAATCTAGCCCAAACCTACGCCCTTGACGTGCTATCGGTAATTTTAGGGCAGGGCAGACTATCCCGACTATTTCAGGAACTACGAGAAGATAAGCAACTTGTCACCCAAATTGGGGTGAGCAATATGACTCTCCAGTGGCAAGGCGTGTTTTATATTGGGGCGCAATTACCAGTAGAAAATATTCCTGAAGTAGAGGAAGCGATCGCTCACCATATGAAAAAACTACAAAATGAATTAATCACGATCGCCGAAATGGAACGAGTACGGACTCAAGTGGCTAATAGATTTATTTTTGGTAATGAACGCCCTAGCGATCGGGCTGGACTCTATGGCTACTACCAATCTCTCTTAGGAGATCTAGCTCCTGCCATGAACTATCCAGAAATCATCAAATCCCTCACCCCAGAAGATTTACAAAAAGCCGCTCAAACATACCTCAACCCCAAAGCCTACGGTATTCTCACCGTCAAACCTAGCCTAGCTTAGATTCCAACCGACAATTAATGAAATTGTTCGAGCTTGGAGCAAGAGGATAAAAGCGTGGCTCCAAGGACTATCCAGCGGTGTCAAGCACCTGGGTAGAACTAGTTCACCACGCTCTTTTTCAGCCTACAGATTTCCCTACTACAAAGGGGGGCGGGCTGCCTTGTCCTCAAGATACAAGAGAGGTTTCGGTTTAGCCAAAACTGACGTTATTTGGATTAATTAATTGACCATGCCTCCAGTTGCTTGGAACTTAGCACGAGCGCGTTTAAAAGCTTGCAGCGCTTGGATTTTTTCTTGACGGTTCTCCGAGTTTTGAACTTTATTAAGTTTTGATTCTGCCTCACTGAGGGCAGCTTTAGCTTTTTCCTTGTCAATGGCTTCACCCTTCTCAGCGCCATTAACCAAAATGGTTACTTCATCATTATCCACCTCAGCAAAACCACCCATAAGGGCGATCGCTACCCACTCCTTCCCGGGACGGACTCGCATCACACCAATATCCAAAGCTGTTAACAGGGGAGCATGACCACTAAGTATCCCTAATTGCCCTGTCGTACTAGGCAAAATTACTTCTTCTGCGGGGGAATCCCAAACAGTCTTATCTGGAGCCACAACACGTACAGTTAATGTCATATATTGTTTTATTATTTATGATTAATTGTTAGAACCCCCTAACCCCCTTGAGAAGATGGCTTTTTAGATTTTCCTTTCTTATCCCCCCCCTGTCAAGGGGGGTTAGGGGGGTTCATATCTCAAAGCAAACGGGGGGTCTTAACCCTTGAGTTTTTCACCCTTGGCGATCGCTTCATCGATATCGCCAACTAGGTAAAAAGCTTGCTCTGGCAAATCATCAAGTTCACCACCAAGGATCATTTGGAAACCCTTGATAGTTTTTTCTAGAGTGACATACTTACCGGGAGAACCAGTGAATACTTCTGCCACAAAGAAAGGCTGAGAGAGAAATCTTTCTACCTTCCGAGCACGGGACACAATCAAGCGATCGTCCTCAGAAAGTTCATCCAAGCCCAAGATAGCAATAATATCTTGCAATTCCTTGTAGCGTTGCAGGGTAGATTGCACGGCACGGGCAACCCCATAGTGTTCTTCACCGACAATACTTGGTTGCAGCATAGTAGAAGTGGAATCAAGAGGATCCACCGCAGGATAAATACCCTTAGCTGCCAAACCACGAGATAGTACAGTAGTTCCATCTAAGTGGGCAAAAGTGGTAGCAGGTGCTGGATCGGTTAAGTCATCCGCAGGAACGTACACAGCTTGAATCGAAGTAATAGAACCTTCTGTGGTGGAAGTAATTCGTTCTTGGAGGTCTCCCATGTCTGTAGCTAGGGTAGGTTGATAACCCACCGCAGAAGGCATCCGTCCTAGAAGTGCCGATACTTCAGAACCAGCTTGCACAAACCGGAAAATATTATCCACGAATAGCAGCACGTCTTGCTTACTAACGTCCCGGAAATATTCTGCCATAGTCAAAGCCGAAAGACCCACCCGCATTCTAGCTCCGGGGGGTTCATTCATCTGACCATAGACAAGAGCGATTTTGGATTCACCAATATTATCTTCTTTGATAACACCAGATTCTTTCATTTCGTTGTAAAGGTCATTTCCTTCACGAGTCCGCTCACCCACGCCACCAAACACAGACACACCACCGTGGTTGATCGCAATATTGTTAATCAATTCCATCATGATGACAGTCTTGCCTACACCAGCACCACCAAATAGACCAATTTTGCCGCCCCGACGGTAGGGAGCAAGGAGGTCTAGAACTTTAATGCCAGTTTCAAATACGGAAGGTTTAGTTTCTAGATCAGTAAATTTAGGAGCAGGGCGGTGAATAGGGAAGGTATCTTCATTCCCCACGGGTCCCATATTGTCCACGGGTTCACCCAATACGTTAAAAATTCTGCCTAAGGTGGCAGGGCCAACGGGGACTCGAATCGGTGCGCCGGTATCAATTACTTCCATCCCCCGTACCATTCCGTCGGTAGAACTCATGGCCACAGCCCGGACTTGGTTATCTCCGAGGAGTTGTTGGACTTCGCAGGTGACATTTACATCTTGCCCAGCGGAGTTTTTGCCTTGTACTTTTAGGGCGTTATAAATTTGGGGCATTTTGCCGCCAGTAAATTCTGCATCTATAACGGGACCGATAATTTGAGTAATAGAGCCAATATTGACTTTCTCTGTGGTTGTTACCATAATTCTATGTTTGGGTTGTCAGAAACTTTTTTTTAGTCAGGACGCACTGGGATCAAGTTGAGCTTTCCCATTGCCTTTTTTAGATTACCACCGATACGGATTGATTAATTACCAAATTGTTGTAGGTTAAATACCTAAAAATATTCTGAGAAGATTTCTGAATAAATCTAGGGCAGATCACAGAAAATTCATAGCAAATTCACGATAAATTTACCCTAAATTTTGATTTCTATCTTTTGAGACTACCCAGTCCTAGGGATGGTTTGCTATGGTTAGAGGTGGCTAGGATTAGCGCCGGTTGCTTAGTCTTAATTAATTTAATTAGCCTTACTGATAGCCTTACCGAGGAAAAAATCATGATCCAGTCTCAAGAATTAGCTGAAGTTACTACTCTACAGTTGCCTAGTTCCCTTAACCAAGGTGTAAGTGATACTCGTCCTTGGGGAACTTTTACCATTCTTGAGGAGGGACGGGGTTATAAGATTAAGAGAATTGAAGTAAAGCCGGGACACCGTTTGAGTTTGCAAATGCACTACCACCGCAGTGAGCACTGGATTGTGGTTTCTGGAACGGCGAAGGTTGTGTGTGGTGATCAAGAGTTGATTATTAAGAGTAATCAATCTACCTATGTTCCCCAATGCACCGCCCATCGTTTAGAAAATCCTGGTGTAATTCCTTTAGTGTTAATTGAGGTACAAAATGGGGAATATTTGGGGGAAGATGATATTATTCGGTTTCAGGATGATTATGCTCGGAGCCAAATAGAGGCTAAGTGATTTTGAGAGCATAAGTCAAGAGAAGAATTTTATTGTGTGGTCATACCATGATTTATCTTAGTAAATCTGCTACTCAGGAAATATTGAGACTCCAGACGAATACTTCTACGATCGATTCTGGTGTACGGTTGTCCATCGCTCCCGGTGGTTGCTCTGGTTGGTACTATAATCTGGGTTTTGCAGGGGACGTGGGGATGGGCGATCGCCTCTACGATTGTGGGGGAATTTCTGTAATTGTGGATGCTCAGAGTCTAGAACATTTGCAGGGTATGACTTTGGATTATTCAGCAGACTTAATGGGCGGGGGCTTTCGGTTCCACAACCCCCAAGCAATAAATATTTGTAGTTGTGGTAATTCCTTTGCTCTGAAATCTGCTAACTAATTTTGAGGCGATATTGCGACCCAACGCTAAGGCGACCGTAAACTAAAAAATGCTGCTTTGGCTGCTTCTTGCTCAGCGGCTTTTTTGCTTCTGCCTTTGCCTATGCCAAGTAACTTGCCTTGGAGGAAAACTTCGGCGGTAAAACGTTCTTCTTCAGAGATTAGGGGGATGGGTTGGCTGACCTGGTAGGTAGGCAGGAGTTTATGATGGCTTTGGGTAAGTTCTTGGAGGGCATCTTTATAGTTTTGCAGGGCGGGGTCTTCAAGGACGGCGGTGGCGATCGGTTGCCAGTGGAGGTCTAGCCACGGACGAATTAATTCACTAGTATGGGTACTTAAGTATAAAGCCCCTAAGACAGATTCCAGGACATCTGCTAGGCGGGGTAGTTGTTTGCTGAGGTCAATTTTGGCTTGGGGGGCAATCAAGAGGTAGCGATCGAAGCCATAGCTGGCAGCAATTTCACCGAGGATGCGATCGCTTACCAATACTTTACGGACGGCTGAATATTCCCCCACTGTTCCCTGAGGATAGGTTTCTAAGAGCCATTCGGAGGCAACTAACCGCACCACGGCATCCCCGAAAAATTCTAGTTCTTCGTAGTTTGCTGTAGCCGAAACACTAGGATGAGTTAAGGCTAGGTCTAGAAGTTGCCACTGAATTGGTTGACTAGGTTTTAGTCCTAGTTTTTCTATCAGTTTGGTTAGTTGCTTTTGGCGGTGGGGATAAATGGTAGTCATCGGCGGAAGAAATCCGGAGATCATGGTGACACTATTAATATAGGGCAATATTTGATCGTATTACGATTACATAGAATCAGTTCGGGATAAGCTGACCCACCTTTGGATCTTGAGAATAAGGCAACCCGACCCACCGTAGGTAGAAAATACCGCTTTGCAGCGGCGGATTTCCTCTTCCTTCGGGAAGCTAAAGCCAACCCCTAATTCTTAAGGCAACCAAACTGGGTGGTAGCCATCGAGGGATAACTGCTCCGGTTGCGGGAGAATATCAGGGCGATCGACCTTGATTTTAGCAAGGGGCAGCACCCAGAGGCGACCAGTGGTTATATCCTGACCATCCTTAGTTCTCAAGGCTAGATCACTCTTAGGAGGGCTAGTTACAAGGGAGTCAAAGAGCAAAGCCTCCCCATCGGTTGATAAGCTCATTTGCATATTGCGTTGATCAGGAAATATGAGCAGGGGTCTAATCTGGGAACTTTTGATATCAATAATTGCTAGGTAAGGTTTTTCCTGAAACTTTTCTCCCTTAATTAATTCTGTTAACAAACAGTAAAGAGATTCCCCTTGAGGGCTGTATTGGCAATCAATGATAGAGCCGGGAGTTTCAATTAGTGACTGTTCTTTTCCTTGGTTGGTGACATGGAAAAGGGTACGAGTGTAATCAGTATTAAATTTCACCATTGCTGCCCCAGTGCCATCCTTGGAAAAATTCATTACCCTGCCAAATTTTGGTAAAAATTCCCAACTTTGCGACCCAGAATTTAGGGCAGAAATACCAACACCTTGGCCTTGGAGGATTGCGATCGAGCCACTATCAGGAGTAATCTTAAACTCACCACTAGCAGCTTTATCCAACCTTTGGGGAGCGGGTGTAATATTAGGATTATTGGTAGAACTATCAGCCTGAGGGATCATCCATAACCCAATATCTGTAAGAATCTTACGGTTAATTCTCTGGACAATGATAATTTTGCCATCGGCAGAAAGGTCAAATTTAAGAATATTGTAATCTTGATTATCTAGGATTAGCTGCACTTGCCCAGTTGGAGCTGGAGGCTTAGTAGGTTCGTTGACGGAAGGAAAGTAAATACCCGTAGTGACAGTATAGAGTTGCTGATTAATTCCTTTTTGCTTCTGGAGAGATTGGGGAATAGCCGTAAAAAGAATTTTATTGCCATTAGGATAGGGACGAGATTCCGTAACGAGCAAGTCTGGGGGTGTCAGTACAGTTTTTTTGTTTTGAGTGAGGTTAAATAAGATTAATCTTCCAGCTTCTTCACCCCCCACACCAGTGTAAACAAAAGCTCGATCGCGACTTTGAAAATTACCTATAAAGGGTTCGATCGTTTTTGTAGCCTTGTTTCCAGCATAGTACTCTACAGCATTAGTCTTATCCCTTGCTCCCTCTAGCCTCAGCTTGTATTCTAAGCCGTAGGGAACAGGATTCAAGGGAGTGTAGGCCATGCGCCGTCCTGCCCAGCTAATTTTTCCCGGCAGGGGCGGGTCAATTTTTATATTGCTTTCTACACTAGCTTGATCCATAGGCCGGCTGAAAGTAAGAATAAATGCAGTGTCTTCTGCCCCAATTTGCCGATTTTGCCAGCTAAAATCTCTAACTTTGGGAATAGAATGGTCGCCATTTCCTACCAGCAGGGCAATCAATACCGCCAAGCAAAACATGAGAGCGAGGGCAGTACGATCGATCGGTTGCCTCAGAGCAGAAAGTTGCTGCATAATTTTACAAACTTACAATCTAAACCATTAAAATAAAAAATTCATCCCGTTCAGAATATTATATAGCAATCCTCAAGAGCTTATGAATGCCTCTCCTTTGGTGCAATACCTAATCACTAGCAAAATTTCTGTTTATCTTTTGTTTATTTATTTGTTTATCTGTGGTAAGACCATGACTGTAGAAGTAGTGATTGCAGCGATCGCTTTTGCAATTCTTTGTTATTTAGTGCTGCAAGATTTTAATAAATAATGCCCCTAACTCTACCCATGCTATCAGTTATCTATTCTGAGCAATTCCTTAGTCACAATACAGGACGGTTTCATCCAGAACGTCCCCAAAGGTTGACTGCGATCGTTGAAGCTCTCTACCAATCTCCTTTTGCTGACCAACTACTTTGGCAGGAACCTATCCCAGTCATCACAGGAGATGATATACCC
>JANMHD010000340.1:0-2295 GCA_031374985.1 Coleofasciculaceae cyanobacterium OTE_70_metabat_329
CAGCTTTTACATGGGATGGCGAGCTGGAGCAGACTATAGCAAAACCACAACTCTAGCTTTTACGGCTGCTAGTAATAACTTTGAGTTAGGAATTGCTGTAGCGATCGCTGTATTTGGCATCAACTCTGGTGCAGCGTTTGCTGCGGTGATTGGGCCTCTGGTAGAAGTTCCCGTGCTGATTAGTTTGGTTAATGTTTCTCTGATATTTAAAAAACGTTTCTTTCAGTAAGTAATGTCTAGGATAGATTGCGCTGAGAAAGCTCTATCTGCTTTAAAGAAAGTCTTGCCGATGCAGGTGAAAGTGTATCGAGACGGCGAATTAAAGTAAATTCCTGCTAGAGAGTTGGTGCGTGGCGATATCATGCAACTAGAAGAAGGCGATCCAGAGTATCCCTGTCATTTAAAACTAGAGCATCATGTTTAGACCTATAACAAAAATGATGTGAAAAGTGACCAACAAGAAGGTTGGCTTGCGGAAAGTTTGATGACTCAAATCCTGATTGTTCACGTCATTCGCACGGCTAAGATTCCTTTTTCCAGAGTTGGGCTTCTTTACTAATGCTGCTGATCACCGCCACTGTGATGGGAGTTAGCATGTATCCGCAGCTAGTTCAGGATTTGCTCCCTTACCAGCCATTTATTTGCTCTGGTTAGCTTTGATCTTACTTTGCTATTGCATCTTGACTCAGTTTGTCAAAACTTGGTTCATCAAGAAATATGAATAAGCCTAAAATAGGAAAATAGGAGATTGTAACGAGGTAGAGGAGAGGACTAAATGCTAAAAAAGATTGATCGATTAAAATTGACTACAGGAATTTTTCTAATCTGGGGCAGTCTTTTGGCTCTTCCAGTGCTGGCAAAGGAAAATCTGGCGAGGCCAGAGCTAGGAACTAAACAGCGGATTGATGGGCTATATACCGAGAATCGAGAAGCGGCGATCGCTTTCCAGCAGGGAGTCCGAGAATACGAACGGGGCAACTTTAATCGGGCGGAACAAGAATTTCGGCGATCGCTCCAATTTGATGCCAATATTGCCATGGCGCATTACTTATTGGGGAATATTCTCTTTCAGCAAAGACAATATAGTGAGGCAGCATCAGCGTTTCAGGCAGCAAGTAGTCTTGATCCCAAATTAATTGAGGCCTACTTTAACTTGGCAGTAGTCCGGGAAACCCAAGGGCAATTTGATGCCGCCTTGACAGAATATCAACGAGTGATTAGCCTGCGTCCCGAAGATTGGCGGGGTTATTACAACGTCGGAGTAGTCAGAGTCCGACAGAATAATCTCCCCGAGGCAATTAATTCCTTCACCACCGCTGCCCGCCTCAACCCTACCTCTGCTCAGGCACAACTCCAACTAGGTTTAGCTCTCCAAGCAAATAATCAAACCACTGAAGCTGGTGATGCGATTAGAAGAGCGATTCAACTAGAGCCAAATTCTCCTTTTCCCTATTACCAATTAGGGCGAGTTCTGAACCAGCAGGGTAATTTTAATGGAGCGATCGACAACTTCCGCCGTGCCATCTCCCTGGCTCCCAATGTGCCGGAATACCAAGCAGAACTAGGCTCAGCCCAGACTAATGCCGGAGACTTCCGAGGAGCGATCGCCACCCTAGAAACTGTAGTGGCGGCAAATCCGAGTAATGCCCTTAGTCGCTATAATCTTGCCGTAGCTCTCCAGCGCAGTGGCAATTTACCCGCCGCTATTAGTGAGTATGAAAGGTCTATTTTGATTAATACTAAACAACCAGATGCTTTTTATAACATGGGTTTAGCCATGAGAGATCTAGGACGCAACTCCCAAGCCATCTCTGCGCTACTTAGTGCTAGATGGATGTATGCAGATCTCAACCCCGATCGCCCTGACCTTGGGTCACAAAATCTCTCTAGTATGGGGTCGCAAAATCCTAGCTCTGATCCTATCCAAGATAGAGTAGCCATGGTCGATCGCCTTCTATTAGAAATGATTTTTCCTTTCCCAGAACGCAGAGGTTAATACCAATTTAAAGATAAGTTAATCCTTGATCCCCTTGCCAAATGCTACCTAGGATCAGAAACTAAACTTGGGAAGATAAAATTTTTTTATGAGGTTTTTGTGAAAAGAGTATTAGGTATTATTTTAGGCGGTGGTGCAGGTACACGCCTTTATCCTTTGACGAAGTTACGAGCAAAACCAGCAGTTCCTTTAGCTGGCAAATATCGTCTAATTGATATTCCAGTCAGTAATTGTATTAATTCTGATATTTTAAAGATTTATGTCCTGACCCAATTTAATTCAGCATCCCTAAATCGGCA